>DATGEW010000036.1:0-6750 GCA_035309745.1 Saccharimonadales bacterium (SeqCode) | reverse complement strand
CCAGGCCCCGGACCATGCCTGAATAGAGCTCAAAAATACGGTCCAGGTGTTGGCGGTAGATGCTTTTAACTTCCTGCGGCAGGTAGTCGGGCACATAATATTTGTAATCGCCGTGCTGGTCTTTTTGGTCGTAATAAATGTAGCGGGTGGATTGCTCCAAATAAGCCGCCAGCCGCCCCCACTCCAGTTTTTTGGTAAGCAAGTTGCTGGCGTTCTCCACCACGATATGCTGGCCCACAAGCTGCTGTACGGAGTCGTCGCCGTAGGCGGTAATTACTCGTTGCAGGAGTTTTTCGTCTTTGCCGGCAGCTGCGGCGAATTCGTCCAGAATGGTAATGCGCATATCGTCGCCACGGCGGCTCAGGCGGGCCATGGCGGCGGCAATGGTGACCGGGCTGAGCTTGTCGCTAAAGCCGTACACATTTCCTTCCGGGTCAGTGACGGTCTCCTGCAAAAATTCGTGCCCGGCTTTGGTAATTTCGTAGTGCCCGTCTTCCGTTTTATGTACAAACGGATTTTCCGGCTTGATAGCGGCCAAGGTTTGCTGCGGTGTGGCCGCAACCGCAGCGGCAGCAGCCGGCAGGGGCACTTCGAGCTGAGGTGGTGGCGGCAACAGCGGACTAATTTTGCCCCACAGCATCGCCTGCACCGCTTCGATGTCGAGTAATTTGCCGTCGCGCACGCAGTCGATGCGCTGAAAGTCTTTGGGGAACAGCTGGGTGAGGTCGTCGTAAACTTCCACGGCGCGTTCCAGGTGGCTTAGGCTAGCCTCGTGGATATCGCGCTTTTTGTCGGTGTAGTTGCGCGCCTCTTTTTTATCGACCAGTTCCTGGGCGATATCGGCCGGCACGCGCAGCACAAAGCTCATCGTGGGACGCGGCACGCGCAGCATTTCAAATTCGAGGTTGTCGAGCCATATAAAATAGCCGCGACGCTCTTCCGGGTTGCGGAATTTGGTGCCCTGGTGGGCCATGTTGCTGCCGGTAAAGCGATTGGCCAGTACGATCTTCCCTTCGTTAATCGCTTCACGGATCTGCGCCGCCGCCTCAAAGCGGTCCAGCGCATAGAATAGCGATGCCGTGTACGGCCCCACGTCGTCCGCGCCGCCGTACGCACCGTTCAGATACTGCGTTACAAAATAACTGGACGGCAGGTCGTACTGCGGAAAATCGAACGTCGCCACCTGGTACCCGGCCTGCGCCAGCCGCTCGCTGAGCAATTTAAACTGCGTTCCCTTGCCCGACCCGTCGGTACCTTCGATGACGATGAATATGCCTGGTGCGCGCTTCATGTACTTTACCTCCATTTGCGGCCGGCCCACCTCGTGCCTATGCTACCAATTTAGCCACAAGCGCGCATATTATGCAAACTGGTTGCCCACAATGTTCTCGGGATGATTCTTATTAAAGAGTTTTTCGCTATCTTCCATGAGAACAACTTGGTGTATACCCGCCCCAAGCATAGCTTCCCAGCACGGCTCGCAACACCACCAGTGTCCCCATAAATAAAGCGACGACCCCTCCAGCGTATCGGCATGCTGCAACGCATCAACAATGGCTTTCGGCTCGCTATGATTTTTAGGATGACACCCTTCGCACAATTCATACCCCTGCCCCGTAGGGATGCCCAGCCGCGCCCGTTCGCATACATGCGTTTGGTGATATTTGCTACCATTGGCGCCGCGGCCGATAATTTTGCCATTTTTTACCACCACGCTGCCGGTTGGCATAGTAATGTCGAGCGAAGCCTTACGGGCTATATCTTTCGCAGCCTGCATAAAATGATTATCGGCCGGGACGTAGACAATTTCCACACCTTCCGGTAGATATGGATATTCGATGTGCTTTTGTGTCATGACCCCCTCTTTGTATAGCAATTTTACCTGAGCTTACTTATAATCACAATAAATGGCGAGGTTTGACGAAGTTTACCAGTCGATGCTTACACGGATTCTGCATGAGGGTGCCCGTGAAACCAACCAACGTACCGGTCACGAGACCGCAGCACTGCCGGGGATGACTTTTTCTCTTGACGTCGAAAAGGACGGCTTTCCGCTACTTACGCTCCGCAAAATTCCTGCAAAAATTTTTATTGCCGAGCAGGTATGGTTTGTCTCCGGCGCACGCAAACCGGAAATTTTTCTGCGCGACTACACCCGTATATGGGATGATTTTACCAATCCCGGCGATGTCGTTACAGTGGCATATGGCTACCGTTGGCGGCGGCACTTCGGCCGCGACCAGCTCGGTATGCTGGTAAAGCTGCTCGAAAAGGATCCCTCATCGCGCCACGGTGTCGTCGTTACGTGGGATCCGTCAAGCGACGGCCTCGGCGGCATTAGCAAGAGTAACGTACCCTGTCCGTATTCGTTTACGGTGAATATTATCGGGGGACGGCTTAATATGATGAATATAGTGCGTTCCAACGACATGATTCTAGGCTTCCCTCATGATGTCGCCGGTTTCTGTCTGCTACAGTTGATGCTGGCGCAACGGCTGGGTGTTCGTCCGGGCGTCTATACGCATTGTATCGCTAACGCGCATGTGTACGACATCCATTACGATGCCGCCAAAGAAATGGTGAGCCGGACGACCGCCCACCCTCAGATAACCCTCGCACTGCCGGCCGAAACATTCGCACGCGCAGAGGCGAAAGACCCACGGTTGGTGGAAGACATAAACACCACATTAACTGATCAATATCATCCCGACAAGGCAATTAAAGGTTTAAGGATTGTGCTGTAATGAAAGTTATTCTTATTGCTGCGTTGTCTGCTGATGGGCTGTTGGCTCGCGACAGTGACGATTTTTCGATGGATTGGACGAGCCCAGAAGATATGAAACTGTTCGTCAGACTCACTAAGGAGGCTGGCGTCATGGTCATGGGAGCTCGCACGTTTACTACTACTATTGCGGCGGGACGGCGTTTGCCCGGCCGCAAGATTGTTGTTTACAGTTCCAAGTCTGCCTCTGCACATAATCGGACTGACCCTACCGAGTTCACTGCTGAGCCGCCAGAGACGCTCTTGATGCGCTTGGCCGGTGAGGGCTACCAATGCGTGGCTATTTGTGGCGGCTCAGCAGTATACGACATGTTTCTTCGAGCTGGCCTGATAGACGAGCTGTACCTTACCTTTGAGCCGGTTTTGTTTGGCGCCGGTGTCTCGCTTGCAAAATCACCTCTGGATATCCGTTTGAAGCTTATCGCAAACCAACAACTAAACGAAAGTACGTGCATGTTGCACTACGAGGTACAAAAATAATGGCAGTCCTTACGAAACAGCAAATTCTTGAATATGTAAAGAAAGGCACGGTGTCATTCAGCCCTGTGCTGGATACATTCCAACTCCAGGCACATTCGGTCGATTTGCGACTCGGTTTTACCTTTTTAGTGCCTAAGTCGTGGCATGTCACCAAAAATGGGCGCGAGGCGCTCCATATGGACTATTTCGCCGAAGATCGCCCCGATTACTTTGACATTGTCGAGCTAGAGCAAGGACAGTTTTTTGATCTGCTGCCCGGCGAACATATTCTGGTTTCGTCACTCGAAGCCATAAAAGTTCCGAATGATCTGATGGCGGTGATGTATCCGCGCTCCAGCACAAACCGCAAAGGCATCTCGGTGGATCTTACCGGCATTATTGATAGCGGTTATGAAGGCCAGCTCGTCATTCCCATCCGTAACAACACGCAATATCAGACAGTGCGGTTATATCCCGGCGAACGTTTTTGCCAGATTGTATTTGAGCATTTGCACCAGGCGGTGGAGGCGCGTAAAAGCCGCTATCATCAGCGAGATATCATCGAAGGTGTGGACGTTGATAGTATGCAAGAAGAGCGTCAGACCGAGATTGAGCTTATCCGTAAAGGTGACATCAAAAAGCTCAAATCTGAGCATGCTGCCTAGAAACTGTCGCGTATTGCGGCTGGCTGTTTCTTGCTACAATATGCATAAGCTATGAGGGGCCTTAAAACTACTTTTGACCAATGGGCGCTCCGGGTGGTGACGTACGGCGTCGCGCTGCATGGGCTGCTGATTATTGCGGCGACGCTGGAAGATCAGGTGCATGTGCGGTTTACGCGCCATTTGTTGCACGTGAGCGGCGTGGTAGTCGATGTCCCGCTACTTATCGGGCTGACGCTGCTGTATTTGAGTTTGCTGCTGCGCCGGCGCAAGCGGACGGCGTGGGCGGCGACATTGGCGGTGTACGGGGTAATTCTGGTGGGCGGTACATTCCGTATGCTGGTTGTGCACCGCACCAATGCTTTCTTCGCGCTGTACGATACGCTTATCGCGCTTGCCGTGGTTGGCGGCCTGCTGTGGTATCGCCACGAATTCACCGTAAAAAGTGACGTGCGCAGTTTTGCATTTAGTTTGCGGTTCATCGTGCTGGTATTGGCGGTGGCGTTTGTGTATGGGGTGAGCGGTTTTATGCTGCTGGATAAGCACGATTTTCACGAACAAATCGGTCTGGCAAATGCTATCCACCGCACGGTAGACCAGTTCGACCTTACCACCACGCACGCGTTGCACCCATACACCAGGCGGGCGAAGCTGTTTATGGATTCGCTGAGCGTTATTAGCCTGGGCGCAGTCGGCTACGCCGTGGTGTCGCTGTTCCAGCCGATTCGGACGCGTTTGCAGGGCGAAATGCACCAGCGCGAGCTGGCCGAGCACATTTTGCGCCGCTATCATGGCAGCAGCGAGGATTTCTTTAAACTGTGGCCGCACGATAAATTGTACTTTTTTAACTTGCGGCACACGGCCGGGATAGCGTATGCCGTGCGCCGTGGCGTGGCGCTCATGGTGGGTGACCCGTTTGGTGAGCACCGCGATTTTAGCGCCCTGCTCGATAGCTTCGAGGCTTTTTGCCGGGCGAACGATTGGGCGATGGCCGGCATCCATACCGAACCGGCGTACAACGACCTCTATAAAGCGCATGGCTTTAGCCTGCAGAAAATTGGCGAGGAAGCGCAACTCGACCTTGCCCATTTCGAGCAGGAAATAAAAGGCGGCAAATATTTCCGCCAGATCCGCAACAAATTCGAAAAGCAGGGCTACACCAGCGAGGTGTTGTTGCCGCCGCACAATGACGCCGTGCTGGCCCGGCTGCGCAATATTTCCGACGATTGGCTCAAGCAACCCGGCCGTGCCGAGCGCCGCCTGCTACTGGGGTACTACTCCAGCGAATATATGCAGCTCTGCCCAGTAATGGTGCTGCGCGACGCTGCCGGCACTATTCAAGCATTTATTAACCAGATCGAATCGCCCGACCCCGAAGAAGCCAACTTTGACCTTCTGCGGCACACGCACCAGGCCCTCGGCAATGCCAACGACTTTTTGCTGCTCGAGTTTATTGCGTACTTGCAGACGAAGGGGTTCAAGCGTTTAAATCTGGGGCTTTGCCCGCTCGCCGGGCTTGATACGCGCGATGAAGAACGTTCGGTCGTCGACAGCGCCCTACGTTTTCTGTATGCCAACGGCGACCGCTTTTATTCGTTTAGCGGCCTGCATCGTTTCAAAGCTAAATACGACCCCGTGTGGAACAGTCGTTACATCGCCTACCGGGGCGGCATCCGCGGCTTTACCCGTATTATTGCCGCCTTGAACCGGGCGATGAAGGTATAGCAAAACGCCCCGCGCGGTCTGCCGCCGGGGCGTTTTAAAGTTAGCGTATAGCCTACAGTTCGCCCAAATCGATGCGAATCGAGGGGCCCATGGTGGTGGCTAAGTGGATAGCCTTGACGTAGGCACTCTTTACGCTCGCCGGTTTGTTGCCCTTAATGCTGGCAAACACCGCACGGGCGTTGTCTTCGAGCTTCTTCGCGCCAAAGCTCACCTTGCCAATGCCCAGGTGTACGATGCCGGTGCTGTCCACGCGGTATTCCACACGGCCGGCTTTAGCTTCGTTTACCGCTTTGGCGACGTCGGTGGTTACCGTGCCGCTCTTGGGGTTGGGCATAAGGCCGCGCGGGCCGAGCAAACGGGCGTACTTACCCAGTTTCGGCATCTGCGCCGGGGTGGCGACGAGCACGTCGAAGTTGATCTCGCCCTTTTCCAGTGCTTTGGTAATGGTTTCGATGCCGGACAGGTCGGCGCCTTCTACGTTGGCGTCGTCAAACACTGCTACACGCACCGCTTTACCGGTACCAGCAGGCAGCACCAGGTTGTCGCGGATGTTTTGGTCGGCGTGGCGCGGGTCAACATTCAGGTTGATGTGCAGCTCGACGCTGGCGTCAAACTTGACCGGGCTGGTCTTGGTGGCTAGCTCCAAAGCTTCGGCGAGTTTGTAATTCTTTGCCTTGTCGATCTGCTCGGCTGCCTTGCGGAAGTTCTTGCCGCGGCGCTCCAAGCGCGAGCGGGTCGGCTTGGCGGCTTGCTTCGGCTTTTTCTCTTCCTCGGTGTCGGCTTCGGCTTGATGCGCCTTACGTTCTTCCTTGGCGAGCTTTTCTTCGGTTTCCTTCAGCGCTTTTTCGCTGCGCTTGCCAGCCTTGGCTGTCTTCTTTTCTTCTTGCGCTTCAACTTCGGGAGTTTCCACTGCTTCCGCCGCGGTTACTTCCTCGTTTTCGGTGATTTCTTCTTTTGCCATAGTTGTTGTATCCTTTCGTGGTCAAGCGGCCATTTGGCCTCCCACAATTAATTATTCTCAGGTAGCTGCTTCGGTGCGGCCAGCGTAATAGCCACTGCTTGATTAACCACATCCGCTTCCGCCGCGCAGGTTCTCAGTTCGTCGTCAATCAGCTGAAAGGC
>DATGEW010000035.1:0-15853 GCA_035309745.1 Saccharimonadales bacterium (SeqCode) | reverse complement strand
ATTTACGTTATCCAGCTATCGCTGACACATACCGTTATTGCCAGCCTGGTAGGTCTTACGCGAGAAACGACCACCACCGAACTGAGCAAGCTCAAACGCCAAAAAGTGCTGAAGTACAGCGTGCACACCTACACACTCGATAAGCAAAAGCTCGAACGCCTGCTGGGCGAAGACAGCTTCCAAAACCTGGCGATATAATTTAGGCGCGAGGGGTCTGCGCTAAAGTTATAAGAATATCATCAGCTACTTGGGCCACCGGCCGCGAAGCATCAACAATAACTGCGCCTAGCTTTATATAATCCTCGGCTGCTGTCCGTTGCCATGCAAGCAGTTCGGCGAGCTCGTGCGGGTTTTGGCCGTAGTCGTCTGCGTCGCGGGCTGCAATGCGTTCACGCAAAACGTGCTCATCGGTAACAACCAATGCAAAAACTTTAGCGAATAAATCCCACAATTCGTCAGCATCGTTAGCGGTGGCGCCGCACAAGAATACTGGTTTATTCTCGGCTGTGGCCGCTAGTTTCTCTACGGTCTCACGCTTTGCTTTCCAGGTGTGTTGTTTGCGCCAGGCCGGTGTGCGTTCTGCAGCCAATACGTGCCGCCCTATGGCTTCGCCGGTTTCGTTATTGTAGAAAGCCGCAATGCCGTCATTGTCGGTATCAAAGGCAGCGTACCCGCGCTGCTTCAGCTCGTCGCACACGGCCGATTTGCCGGAGCCGGGAGTACCGGTGATGTAATATAAAGCCATTAGTGTAACTCCGTAACCGCCCTACCAGGGCCGTTGACAACGCCTGCCAGTTTAGGGTAAAATATAAACATCACCATGACCAGATAGGCCTAAGGTTTCGACTGACCGCCGATGCTGGTCTTTTTATTTTTATGTGCCAGAGAAGTTTTTAGGCGACTAAGCTCAACGATATACTGCGAATATGGCCGTAGTAGTTTGGAATATCTGTTGTTGGGTGTAAATACATGCAGCAGTTTTTTTCGGTCGGCCAGGAATTCAACGAGGCAAGCAAAATCACCGTCGCCGGTTACGATAATGGCCTTGTGGTAGTTGGGATATTCGATAGCTGCCGCATGCAATACTAGCTCTGCATCGACATTGCCTTTGACCGTCTCCTTGCCATTCTCGTAATAGCGAATAGTGGGCTTGAAAACCAGGATAAAGCCAGTTTCTTGCAACTTGGTATACAATTTTTGATTGTTAGACACCAGTCCAATAAACATGAAGGCTCGATCGACTCCATACTTATTTTTAAGGTAGAGTCGAAACTTCTTGTAGTCAATGCGCCAGCCTGATGAGCGGACACCAAGGTTCAGGTTCTGGCTATCGATAAACGCATACACAACTGGTTTTGTATTTTTACCCATGCGCTCATTGTACAGAAAATTCCATCCAAGAGGGAATTATAGTTATGGTGTTTAATCGGTGATCGTCACTCTTTACTTGTCTTCCAGGGCGTTTTTAACGACCTGGACGAGTTCTTTGGGCGAGGCCCAGGCTTTGAGGATGTAGCGTTCGGCGCCGAGGCTGTATGCTTCATCGATTTCTTTTTGCATGTCGTAGTTGCTAAAGACGATGACTTTGACCTTCGGGTGGTTCTTTTTGAGGTCGTAGCTTTTGAGAAACTGGATGCCGTCTACGCGCGGCATGCGCAAATCCAATAAAATGAGGGCCGGCTCCAGCTCGGCGCACTTTTCGAGCGCCTCCTGCCCGTCGAACGCCACCTCAACCGTAAAGCCGGCACTCCGCAAGATCATCTGGTACGCTTCATTAAGCGCACGCTCGTCCTCAACGATCAAAATACTTTGTTTGTTTGCAGCTTTCATCGTACCTAGCTCCTAGTGACACACATTATACCTTTCCCACCGAGCAGAACAGTGAAAATTTTATCACATCACGCAGCGTTTTTTGGCAAGGTGACGCTAAAGGTGGTGCCGTGCCCTAGCGAGGAGGTGACGCGGATGCTGCCGCCATGCAGCTCGATGAGGTGTTTGGCGAGGTATAAGCCGACGCCTGTGCCGCCGACTTGCTGGCTCATTTCGTTGGGCAAGCGGGAAAATTGTTTGAATAATTTGGGAAAATCTTCCTGAGCGATGCCGACGCCGGTATCTTGAATGCTGATATGCACCTCGGTTGCCGTTTGCCGCACCGTGATGGTAATTTTGCCGCCGCGGTGCGTGTACTTGATGGCATTGCTCAGGAGGTTTTCAAAGGCCATGCGCAGCATATGGGCATCAACGTTGAGCATGATCGGCTGCTTAGGAATGTGCGTCGTGAGTTTGTGGCCGGCGTTTTTAAGGTCGGACTGCTGCTCGTGCATAATATCATGTAAAAGATCGCGCAGGTTGGTGTTTTGGCGGGCGAGCACAATGCGGCCGGCGTCAATTTTGGCCAAGTGCAGAATTTCGTTAATGACGTGCAGCTGGCGGTCGTTGCTGGCGTAGGCCTTTTCGAGGATCAGGTGCTGTTCGGGCACCACCGGACCCAAAAAACCCTGGAGCACCATGCCGAGGTACTGTTTAACTCCCGTGGCTGGGGTGCGCAGCTGGTGCGAGGCGAGCGAAAGCAGCTCGTCTTTGGCCAGCTCGATGTCGCGTTCCTTTTGCATGAGAAGTTCGCTCGAGCGGGCACGCAGCAGCAGCCAGACGATGAGTGGCACCATGATGGCCATAAATATCCCAGCAAATAGCACACCGGCCGGCCGGTTAAGCTGCGGCTGGCTCACCAATCCGTGCCGGTTAAAGGCGTAGGTAATGGTCCACGTCTGGCCGTATACTTGCAGCGGCCGGGTAACCTGCAGTATACCGTGCTGTTTTATGAGCGATGCGTAATTGCCCGACGCATACAGCGGCGTGGCACCCGCACGAATGCTCAGCCCCATGGTTTTGGCTTGGTCGCTGGCCACAATATTTTTAAAGAAGATGTTGGCACGGAACGATGCAAACACATACCCTTTAATTGCTGCCTGTCGCTGAGCGGTGGTTTGGATGGGCTGGGCGATGTCGTAGTATGGCACGTACATGTTAAAGCCGGTAAGATTTTTCTGCGATGTTTTAGCCATCAGCGTGATCGGTTGGGTAATGATGGCCCGATTGGTGTCGCGCGCTTCGAGCACTGCCATCCGGCGGGTCGGTTCGCTGAGCATGTCGAAGCCAAACATCACGCCGGGGCGCTCCGGCTGCGTATAAACAACCGGCGCATACACATCGCGTGCGGGCGATGAGGGCTGGATGGCAAAGTCGGCCACACCCTGGGCCTGCATGTAGGCCGTAAGGTCGGGCAGCTCGTCGCTAGTGGTGACCCGGGCATAGCCGAAGGCCTGCGCCCCCGGATAATCCTGGGTTACATTGAAGGCAGCGATGTAATGTTGCCAGTCGCTGCGGGTCACTTCATCGGAACCCTGAAAAAGCCCGACGCCGCCGCTGAGGATTTCCTCATACGAATTTAGCTGGCTTTCCACCAGATGCTCGGTAGCGGTAATCCGCGTATCTTCCGCCACGTTGATATCGTGCTGCAGGCCATGGCGAGTGGAGATCCAGCCAAGCGCGGTCAGCGCCAAAATGGCCGCGCAGATAACCGCGGGCGGAAAGTGCAGCGAATGGTACATACCCCACGCCCGCCGGACCATGGGACGCATGCCGTGTCGCCAGCGTTTGGTAATATGTCGCATGCGTGTCATGTGTCTTATTAAAACCATTTCAGGCCTGCCAGGTCAAATGTGTGCCTGGGCAGAAATGTTTGGCATACTAAAAGCGTGGAAGCCCACATACCAGCACACACCACCGAACAAAAACCTTCGTATGAGGAATGGTTGGGCGGCATTGCCGCAGAGTTTGAGCGACTGGAGGCGGATGAAAACCGTCCCATCAGCGGCGCCTTCGCCACGGCCGTGCTTCGTGGTATACGTGACGCCGAGAATGATGAGTTTAGAGATTATATGCGCACATTTTACACCGTGCGGCCCTTATTGCCTGCGGCCTATGCACTGCGGCTCATGCTCACCTCCTGGCAGAATCAGGTTATGGACAGGCCAGGCTACCCGGAGGAGGTTTCGGCGGAACGCTGCGTGGAGTCGCTGAACGGCCGCGGCCCCTTCGCGCTGAGTTTGGCAGAACGTTCGACGTTTATTGGCGATTTGCTCCTTCGCGACCTCAACACGCCGGTGCCGCAGCGGGCCGCGTTCCGCCGGTTTGTAGAGATTATTATGGCGGACCGTTTGGGCGAGTCACCAACTGGCTATGATGTAGGCGCGAGCGACAACTCCAATATTATCCGGTCGGCCATTGAGCGGCCTTTTCACCGGGTTGACGTTCAGCGGCGCGCTCCCGGTGCTTCGCAGTCCGGGTACGACGAGCGGCCCACGACCGTTTTTAACAGCATACTCGCTACGCCGCATATGCCCGGCCGCTGGATCGGGCTTGATCTTATCGACCCCACATGGCCCGAGAACGCCCATTGGATAAAGGCCTGCCGCCAGCCAGAGGAAATTGGCACATGGCAAAAACACGATGAGCTCTTGCATGAACGTATCGATCCTGCACGGGTCGGTTTCGCGATGTGTAACTTTGCCAGAGCCGATCAGGTTGCCGCCGTGGTTGCCCGGCATGGCACGGTTGATGTGGTCAATTTTTCATTTTCGTGGTCGCAAGGCGACGCGCTTGACCGCCGGGCAAAATTCGATAATGCACTTGGCTGCCTCAACGCCGGCGGGTTGATGGTGTTTTTGGAACCGGCACGGCTTTGCGCCGAGCCGCCATATCTAGAAGTGGATTGGAGCGCATTCGGCGGTTTTGTATATGACCCTTCCCGGGAGCGGATGTTCCATATTGCCGACTTTGGCCGTGACGGACGCTGCGGGCGCGTCGCTCTATTGCCCGATTGCGCCGACCTGGCGGCTGGCAGCCCGTACCAGGCGGACATTGCCCACATGCTAGTCGAATAGATTGTTCATTTTTAGTTTGGCGAGTTGTTCGCTGGCCAGCTGGACGTAGCGGCGCATGAAGGCGTGATGCGCTTCGCCTATGGCTTCGGGCGGCTCATAAAAACTAAAGATAAATGCACCACCGGGCTGTATCGGCAGCGGGTACACCACGCTGCATTCAATACCTGCCCCCGCTTGGTTCATACGCGCATCCTGCGGGGTGAGGTCCGGTATAAATAAGTGTTTCCAGTCGGTAGTTTGCTGCCGTTCACCGCTGCGGATGGCTTTGGCAATGACATTGTGCGGGTAGCTGATGGGGATACGGATATCGTGAAATGGTTTGGCCGACATGCGCACTGCACCCATCGCCGCCGGCGTATCAGAGAGGGCCATGCGTTGGATGACACCTTTCGCCGCATCAACAAGGAGCAGCACGATAATTCCCAGCCCGAGATATGCGGTGGCCATTGGGTTGGAAAAAGGCGCATTTACCAGGCAATCGAACAGCGACTGCCTGTCGTGCGCGGTGGCGAGTATGGCGGCAAATTCCTCAAAATCCATCGGTGGCGGTGTACCAGGAACCGGAGACATATTTTCATTATAACCAAAGTTTTTCTAGGGTGCCAAAACAGATTATACGCGCCGGGCCAGCCGGTACCAGGCGCCCGCAATGCCAAAAGATGCGATAGCCAGGTAGGTAAGGCCGGTTTCGCAGGTCTGCATCAGCGGGGAGTGGAGGCTCAGCACGAGGTAAGTGCCGCTTAATAGTGTGCCGACCACCAACCCGCACGAGAGATATATCCGGCGCCGTGATGGCCGTATGAATGCCCAGCTGGCGCTCACAATGCTTAACAGTGCAATGCAGACGTGTAGCAAAATAATCATACGTCCAGTATAGCACCTTACGGCAAAAGCGTACCCACCGACAACATCGCCGACAGCACCAGGGTTACGAGCAGCGAAAAGCCGAACATCTTGCGGGCCCATTTGTTGGTGTCGACCGCCCGAAAGCCCTGTATACCCCTCCACAGCCATACCAGGCCAATGCCACCCACCACTGCCAAGTAGCTGTAGCCGGTGTAGCCGAACACGGTGAGCGCGCCGCAGGCCAGGACGAACAGCGCGGTAAAAAGCAGTATTTGTATTTTCGTGGAGCGCTCGCCGCGTATCAGCGGCCATACTGGTATCCCTGCCGCTTTGTATTCTTCGCGCCGGTACAGCGCGATGGCAAAAAAGTGCGGCATTTGCCAAAACACCAGGATTAGAAAGAGTGTAATTGCCGCTGCATCCAGCCGGCCGGTAACGGCGGTATATCCGGCAAGCGGTGGCGTGGCGCCGGAAACGCTGCCGACGATGGTGCCATACACCGAGCGGCGTTTGAAAAACCCGTACAACACCACGTAGTCAATGAGCCCTACGGCGCCCACCACGACCGTCAACAGATTAGTGTATATTCCAAGTACGGCAAAGCCGGCGGTGCCAAGTAGCGCGGCGTATACGATGGCCGCCCGGCCAGACACCCTCCCCTGTACGAGCGCCCGACCCCGCGTACGCTTCATTTTCTGGTCGATGCCCCGGTCGGTGAAGTTGTTGAGCACGCAGCCGCAGGCGATGATCAGGGCCGTACCCGCGAGCACCGCCAGCAGCAAAAATATCCGGATGTGCCCCCTCGATGCCAACATAAAACCGGCCGTAGCATACAGCATGTTGCCGTAAATAATGCCCGGTTTGGTCAGCTGATAATAGGTACGAAACAGGTCGCGAGCTATGGCTGTGTCCCTCGTCTCTAATGATGTACTGGTCAATTATTATATACCTCAAATTGTCCGACCGGTAGCTCGTTTCGGCTTTCCAAAAAACGCGCTTCAGCTTTGGCGCGACACTTAGTCATTATGGTATAGTTTAAACAGTATGCGTTTATTCTGGGCCGGATAATGTCAAAAAATAGAAAAAAAAGCAGTCTCAGCAGGATAGTACGGCGCATGGTGCTGGCGCTTCTCGGCTTCGCGCTCGTCATCACCTTATTGCTGCGCGGTAATAACATTGCGCTGTTTAATTCCAAGGGGACGATCGCTCACGACCAGCGCAGCCTCATGGTGGCTACCGTGGCCATACTGATGCTCATTGCCATTCCGGCACTCTTTCTTTTTTTCTTCACGGCTTGGAAATACAGAGAATCGAATACGCACGCAAAGCACGATCCCGATTCGCATCATGGAAAGTTGCTCGTGCCGTTCATTTGGCTGGCCCCCGCGAGTATTGCGGCTGTGCTGGCGGTGATGCTGTGGCCTGCCGCCCATAAGCTCGATCCCAAAGTAGCCATTGCCGCCGACGCCAAGCCGATTACCATTCAGGTTGTGGCCATGCGCTGGAAATGGCTTTTTATATATCCTGAGCAACATATTGCATCGGTCAATTTTGTGCAAATTCCGGTGCACACGCCGGTAGCGTTTGAGTTAACAGCCGACGAAGCACCAATGAGTTCGTTCTGGATTCCTAACCTCGGCGGCCAGCTATATGCTATGACCGGCCACGAAAATAAAATTAATCTCATGGGAAATATACCAGGAGATTATACCGGCAGCTCAGCTGAAATAAACGGCGCCGGCTTTGCCGATATGAAATTCACTACAAGGGTGAGCGCACAGGACGCCTTTGACGCTTGGGTAAGCCAGGTAAAGCAAAAGGGCAACATACTGGATATCGTCAGCTATCAGCAGCTCGTACAACCCAGCCAGAACAACCCGGCCTCGTCCTATTCGGTCACACAGGACGACTTATATGATACAGTGCTCATGAAGTACATGGGGCCTGGCATGAATATGGATATGGGGATGCAGTAGCAATGAAAGAGTTTTGGCTGGGTAGACTGAGCCTGCACGCATTGCCCCACGAGTGGTTTACCATTGGTGGAACGATCGGTTTTATTTTGATGCCCCTCGTGGCTCTGGCCATACTTATCCGCATAAAAGGTTGGAAATGGCTGTGGGGCGAGTGGCTGACTTCGGTGGATCCAAAAAAGATCGGTATCATGTATTTCATCGTGGCCGGCTTTATGCTGTTGCGTGGTGGGTTGGATGCGTTAATGGTCTGGCTGCAGCAGGCGCTCGCGCCGAGTACATCCGTACTTGGTGCCGCCCATGGTTATCTTTCGTCGGATCACTTTCAGCAGATATTTACGGCTCATGGCAATATCATGGTCTTTTTTGTGGCCATGGGCTTCGTGTTCGGGCTAATAAACTACATTGTGCCGCTCCAGATCGGTGCCCGAGACTTAGCATCCCCATTCTTAAACACGTTGGGTTTCTGGCTGTATGTGGGCGGTGTGGTCATGGTTAATATGTTCTTTGGTTTGGGCGGCGAATATGCCGCTACCGGTTGGCTGGCGGTCGCTCCGCTTTCAGAAACACAGTTTAGCCCGGGCGTAGGCGTGGACTACTGGATATGGAGCCTCCAGATTTCGGGCATCGGAACGACCTTGGCCGGAATCAACTTTATTATGACGATCCTCAAGATGCGCGCACCAGGCATGACCCTATGGAAGATGCCGCTGTTTACCTGGGGCTCGTTGTGCAGCATGCTGATGGTCGTCGCCATTTTCCCCCTATTGACCGCTACACTGTTCTTGATGTTTTTCGACCGCTACCTCGGCATGCACTTTTTTACGACCGCGCTCGGCGGCAACGCCATGATGTACACCAACCTTATCTGGATGTGGGGACACCCCGAAGTGTATGTATTGGTGCTGCCAGCGTTTGGCGTATTCTCTGAAGTAGTTGCGACGTTCAGTCGGAAACGGATCGCCAGCTATACATCGCAGGTGGTAGGAATGCTCGGCGTGACGTTGTTTGCACTGTCGGTATGGCTTCACCACTTCTTTACGATGGGAGCCGGCGGCGACGTGAATGCGTTCTTTGGAGTGATGACGATGGTCATTGCCGTGCCAACGTCGGTGCTGGTGTTCGGCTGGATTGCAACCATGCATAAGGGGCGCATACGGTTTTCGGTGCCGATGTTGTGGTTCCTGGGGTTTATTGGCATATTCGCGTTGGGTGGTATATCCGGCGTCGTGCTGGCAGTGCCGCCGGCCGATTTTCAGTTGCATAACAGTTTGTTTTTAGTCGCGCATTTTCACTCCAACGTGATAGGCGGCGTGCTGTTTGGTATCTTCGCCGGTATAAATTACTGGTTCCCTAAAATCGCTGGGTTTAGGCTGAACGAACGCATTGGCAAGAACGCCTTTTGGTGCTGGATCGTGGGATTTTGCCTCTCTTTTATCCCCATGTATATACTCGGCATTATGGGGGCGACCCGAAGGCTCGATCACTACGATGCATCCACCGGATGGCAGCCGTTCTACATCATGATGTTTATAGGCGGACTCGTGATTGCAGCCGGCGTCGCACTGCAGATTATTCAGGTAATTGCCAGTTTCCTGCAGAAGCGCCGCTTAGCCGACCTTACCGGAGATCCGTGGGACGGACGGACGTTGGAATGGGCGACCTCGAGCCCCCCGCCCTCTTACAACTTGGCTGCTATTCCCGAAGTTACTACCAGGGATGCGTTTTATGAGTTCAAAAATCAGGGTGGTCTTCCGAAGACGCAGTATGAGGACATCCGAGTGCCGTACAACACGGCCTCGGGCATATACATTGCCGGATTCGCCTTCGCGACTTGCTTTGCATTTGTCTGGCACATTATTTGGTTGGTGGTCGTCGGCATTCTTGGCATCATCGTATGTGTTATTGCACGGACCTTTAACGACAATATAGAATACACGCTCACTGCCGCCGAAGTTGAGAAAATAGAAGAGGACCGGAAAAAACGTACCGAATCGCAAGTTCTCGAAGACGGCGAAGACATGAGCGTCTGGGAATTTATGAAGATTGCCATCGTATGGGCCCTCGGGCTTATTGGGTTCAAGCGGAGGGTGCATGGAAACTGAGCACGAGCCCAAAGGCCACGAAGCCGCATCCGATGACCGCGTCGGTTTCGGTTTTTGGGTCTACCTGATGACAGACCTCCTGATGTTTACGGTGCTTTTTGCCTGCTTTGCGGTGCTGCGCAACAATACCTTTGGCGGTCCGACCGGCCGGGAACTGTTTAGCCTCCCGTCTGCTTTAGCGGAAACACTCATTCTCCTTACCAGTAGTTTTACCGCCGGGCTTGGCATGCTGGCAGCCCGCCTGGGCAACAAGAGACAAGTACTTGGGTGGTTCGGCGTTACGTTTCTCTTGGGCTTCGTGTTTTTGGTGCTGGAACTGAAAGAATTTGTCACGTTTGTCTACGACGGCAACACCTGGCACAGCAATGCCTCACTGTCTTCGTTCTTCACGCTCGTTGGTACGCATGGACTGCACATTACGTTTGGGCTGCTGTGGATGGGGGTGACGCTGGCGTTCATATGGAAGCGGGGGCTCGATTCCCATCTGGTGCGCAAGCTCACTCTGCTGAGTCTTTTCTGGCATTTTCTAGATATCGTCTGGATTTTTATCTTCACAGTAGTATATTTAATGGCATTTCTCGTATGAGTAACGAAGTACGCATCCCCAAAGTTGGATCCCACCACGGAACCGTCGCGTCGTATGTTATTGGGTTCGTATTGTCCCTGATATTTACGCTCGTGCCCTATTACCTGCTCGTCCATAAAACCTTTGGTAAAAATGCGCTTATTGTGACGATTCTTGTGTTCGCGGTGCTGCAAATGGCCGTCCAGATGCTCTTTTTCCTGCATTTGGGCAGAGAGAAAAAGCCGCGCTTTAACTTGGCCTTTCTTGGGTCGACGGTTAGTATTATTCTGCTGATAATAGTCGGTTCCCTCTGGATTATGAGCCATTTGTACCACGGTATGTCGGCTATGAATGTAACCGATAAAGTCGTCACCGACGAAGCCATATACCAGGTTAATGGCGTGCAGGCCGGTACCTGCCCGGGCGGAACCGGCAAAAACTATGAGGTAATGATGATGGACGGCAGGGTTACGCCCGACCACATCGAAGCCCATGTATGCGATACGCTGATAATCGTGAATCACGATAGCCCCACGCGCAACATCATATACGGATCGGGCAACAACACAGAAACATATGCCGGTCAGCCTGGTCCATCCATTCCCCGGGGACAAAGTGCCGCCATATCGCTGACCGAACCAGGAACGTATACGTTCCACGACAAAACCCTGAGCACCATGTCGGGTGCATTTACCGTGACGCAGAAGTAGATCGTAGACGCCTCCGCCGCCTCCGTCAACCGAACAGCAGTACCAATAATTTGCAACGTTTCTCTTTATATGGTATTTATTCATCATGACTGAAGTGGTGAGTGAGTTGCGGGTTGGGGCATGGAATGCGCTGAATGCCTTTGGCGATGAAGCACTTGATGAGCGGCGCTTGTTCGATGCGGTAGCGTTTGTGGAGACCATGGACGCCGACGTGCTGGCGGTACCGGAAACGGCTCGGCACGGCTTGCACGATCCCGTTATTGAGCGTCAAAATCTGGCCCAAGTCCAAGGACTGATGGCTGCCCTGGGCTACGAAGGGGTCATTACCGACTACGGGGAGGCAGACGGACGGAATGCGCACTACTTGTCGTTATGGTCACGCGTCGGCAGCCTGCTTCCCTGCTCGCGTGAATATGGCACACGGCGCGGCGCATATATGCAGGTACGGCCTCTGGGATTGCATGTCTATGGCGTGCATTTTGATGATCGTTCACCGGCTAAGCGGATTACCTCTGCCAAAGCCATTGCCGATGATTTGGGGGTAACCAGCCAGGCAATTGTACTCGGTGACATAAATGAGGTATATTCTGACGACCCGCATGGCCGCTTGCTGCGCACCCTCGGTCGTTTAGGCGTGAGCCGCATAGAGGTAAAAGAGTATTACAACTCTTCCAAGCGACTGCAACGGACATTGGGTATAGCGGCACGTTTGTGCCGGATGACTGCCGGCCATGCGCTGGCAGTACTTAGGGATGCTGGCTTCCGCGACGCGGACCCTGCGCGTCAGCCGACCTTTGGCCGTTACCCTTTCAAGCTGCAACTTGATCACCTGTTAGGAACATCCGGCCTAGAGTTTTCTGCATTTACCGTCCATCAGCCGCCGACCCGCTTTGATGGGCGGCCGCTTTCCGACCATCGTGGCATCACGGCAATGGTACGCCGCAGCCGGCCAGCCCCGGCCCCTATACGTTCAGTAACTGCAGCACGTGGTAAATAACGAACGCGGGCCATATTGCCGCCTTGAGCAGCGCCAGCAACACGCCCCAAAATCCGGCCGACAACTTTATAAAATATACCGCAGCGCCAATGTAAGCCAGCAGGAAAAAGAATCCCCACGGCCCGTGGTCGGTTATTATTTTCTGTCCGCGCTGTGATTTCTGCATAGCATTCCTCCTAATGATTCCCTACATACAGTGTGATATATCTTTTATATATTGTATATGATATAGGCGACACATGGGGTGAATTGCAGCGATTCGTAGAGACGTTCCGGCAGACAGGCGGCGCTATTTCGTGTCGAGCAGCGCCACGAAATCGGGGTTGAGCCGTTTGCGCAGCTCATCTTTGTTAAAGGTGCGGACCGGGTCGCTGCCGCTGATGAAATATGCTTCGATGCGATTATAAATGGTCAGCAGTTGTGTTTTATCGTTGGTCGTGAGCGGCTCGTTGGCCGCGAGCCGTGCGCTGATGATGCGCACATCCTCGAGCTGGGCGTCAATTGCCTGCGGGTTGGATGCGAGGTTTGCCAGAGTAGTGATGCTGCCAATATAGGTGTGGTCGCTAATGGGCATAGCCTGATTCGCCTCAATAGTCGGCTCGCGGGTAAGCAAACTGAATTCGTACGCTGCGCGTAAAATGAGCACCCCCGTCACGACAAACGGCCATAAGTAGATGCCATATTCGGCGTAGCGGTTGTTCGTATCGCCGAGATAGGTGGTGAAGTATTCATGCAGCGCGCCTACCGACAAGCCGACAAAGGTAATCGCCAGCCAGCGCATCGCCCGGCGGTAGGCGGCCCCCATCGAACGCATAATGCGAAGCGATAACAAAAGCGACGCAATAAGATACCCCGCCCCCATCGCCACGGCCGTAAGATACACCACGACATCCGGCGTGTGCTTGTATAAGATAAGATGAGGTGACGCCATAAACGTTGCGGCGGCGAAGGCCATAGTGACTGCGGTAACGAGCCAAAACGATCCGGCTGGATGCTTTACTTGTATCAAACGGGCAAACATGCGCATTCCTATATATATGACAATCGTGGTGAGCACAAAAACGACGATTACCGCCCCAGAGGTAATCCAAAAAGAATTCCATAGGTTGAACAGTCCGGCCAGCGGCAGTTGCAGGAGCGCCAAGCTAAATGTGGTAAATCCGATGCACACCAGGGCGTAGGCCCGCCGCAGGTTAGACTTAAATTGGCGTACACCGCTCAAAAGCCATATCGACGCCGAGGTAAAACATACCGCTGCCAACAGCGCCACCGCGGTGCGTATATGGGCGCGGAATGCGTCGGTCACACCATGTGCGTTGGGTAGGAAAAACGAACCACCCACCACAAGGAGTGCACATACTCCTATAAGAACGAACGATGCCCACCCCGACCGTTTTACGTTTGCCATAAGCAATATTGTGGCACGCCGGGCGCGGCGACGCAAACCAACAATTATTTGGTGTTTGCACAGCGGCATGGTTGAATAGGGGTGCACCTAGCACAAACACTAACCACTGACCGGGGGAATATGAAACTGTTTTATCGTTTGCAAATGTATTGTGTATCGGCCGTGCTTTCTGTTGGCCTATTACTGCCCTATGCGCTTGGCCTGGCGATGCCTGCCGCACATGCTACCGGACTTGATTCTATCTGGCCTGATACCGCTACGCCCGCTCATGCTGATGCTGCAGATAGCAGTTCGGTGGAGTTGGGGGTAAAGTTCACAACGGCCGTAAATGGCACGGCCAACGGCGTGCGTTTTTATAAAGGACCGACCAACACAGGGACACACCTCGGACACTTATGGACCAGCACCGGAACGCAGCTCGCCCAGGTGGTCTTCACCAACGAAACCGCGTCCGGCTGGCAAAATGCGACCTTCGCCACGCCCGTACAGTTAACGGTGGGCACCACGTATGTTGTTTCGTACCTGGCGCCCGCGGGCCAGTACGCCGTAGATAGCTCGCCTGCTGATCCCGCGAATTTGAGCAGCGCCGTGACCAGCGCAAGCGGCAACCTCACGGCGCTTGCTTCCGGCACGTCAGGGGGCAACGGGGTGTTTACTTATACCACGTCGGCCAACGGCGCGTTTCCTAACGGCACTTTCAACGCCAGTAATTACTGGGTAGACGTGCTATTTAACCCCGGCGGCATTGCGCCTCCGCCGCCTCCCGCCACGAATATCTACGGGACTAACTATGTGCCCGCCACGTCGGCATCGACCGATACCGGCTCCGTATCGCTGGGCGTACAGTTCCAGAGCCAAACGGCCGGGTACATTTCCGGTGTCCGCTTTTATAAAGGAACCGGCAATGGTGGTACACACGTCGGCAGTCTATGGACAGCCCGACATACGTTGCTCGCCCAGGCGACCTTCACCAACGAAACCGCGTCCGGCTGGCAGGATGTGCAGTTCAGCGACATGGTTCCTATTGCTGCCAATACCACGTATATCGCGAGTTATTTTGCCCCGCAGGGTCACTATGCCTTCACCAGCGGCGGCCTTACGAACGGTTTAACCAATGCCCCGCTCGTTGCGCTGCCGGGCAGTACCACCCCTGGCGGTAACGGTATTTTCTCGTATGGAATGTCGCCGGAGGTTCCGCTCAATGCCACCAGCGGGAGCGACTACGCAGTCGATATCGATTTTACGCCGACCTATGTGGCACCCACCACCACCCAGCCCACACCCCGCAGCGGGACGCAAGGCGCCGGCTCGATCCTGGTTTTAACCGATCCGACGAACCATTTTTCGGATAACTACTGCAGCGCAATGCTGCAAACGAAGGGCATGGCTTGTGCGTCGACCGATACTGGTAATCTAACCGCTGCTTCGGTCCTCACGCCATACCATACCGTCATTTTGGCCGACGGTGCGCCGCTTACTGCCGGTCAGCTGACGCTTATTACCAACTGGGTAAATGGCGGCGGCAATTTCATCGCCATGCGTCCGGCCGCCAATTTGAATAGCCTGCTTGGTATCGGCGCCCGGAGCAACATCTTGCCCGACGCGTACCTCAAAGTGGATACTACCCAGGCGCCCGGCAAAGGAATCGACATCCAGACGCTACAGTATCATGGCGTAGCCGACGAGCATACGCTTAATGCGGGCACCCGCGCGGTCGCCACGCTCTACGCTGATGCAAATACGGCGACCACCTTCCCGGCGATCACCACCCGCACCGTGGGGAGCGGTACGGTCTCGGGTTGGATGTTCGACCTGGCCCGCTCCGTGGTATATACCCGGGAGGGCAACCCCGGCCTTGCCGGCCAAGCCCCCGCTTCGTCGGGTTTCGACAACAACCCGCGCGTCCCGGACCGCTTTGCGCTTGGGTACCTCGATGTTTCTAAAGCTGCTGTGCCGCAGGCCGACCTCCAGGTTACGCTGCTGGCCAACCAAATCGAAACCGCTCAATTCCCGGTCCCCATAAAGTGGGCCTTCCCCAACTACAAGCCCAACACGAACCACCCCAACGGATTACTCAAGGCTGCATTCGTGCTCACCGGGGATGACCACGCTACTAATTCACAGACGCTTAACCGTTTTGCAAGCGAGACCGCGGCGAGTCCGGCCGGCTGTACCACTGCCGCGTGGACCTGTATCCGCTCGACCAGTTATGCCTATCCCGGTGCCTTTAGCGATGCCAGTGGCAAGCCCTACACCGATGCCGGGTTCGAAGTAAGTCCGCATATTTCCGATAATAGCCAGTG
>DATGEW010000034.1:0-5151 GCA_035309745.1 Saccharimonadales bacterium (SeqCode) | reverse complement strand
GGTGTTGCCAACGCAGTGGATTACTACAACAACGAACGCATCCACACCGCACTCAAGATGTCGCCACGAGCCTACGCCAGAACCCTAGCTACGCCGCGAAAACATCTGAAGGCTGTGTTCGGGAAAAGGGGAGGTTGACATTGGCACTGCCCGTCGCGCCATCCCCAAAGACTTTGAGCCCGCCAGTTGACACTCTCCCTGATCCACGACGCACCGGAAGACCCGATGGCGTATCCATACTAATAACGGCAGTGCGATTGGCCTTGACCGCATCTAACACTTCTTGAACGAGCGGAGAGGGCTCCCCACGTTTTGTCTCGGCGGCTCTAGTCTGCTGTTCTTGGGTTCTGCCGGAGACGTGAATGTCTTCGAGCATCGCTCGCGCTGCTCGAACGCTCTCATCTAGCTCTTCTTCTGGACGTGCTGTAGGTTGTCTCCTGGCTGCTTCTCTAGTATGCACAACTTCGTCTGTTCTAACCGGCTGTTCACGTGCAGCTTGCTGGGCAGCGGCAGCTTGTTGTGCGCGGTTCCAAGTATTAATAGCGTGCTCCATTCTTTGACTGGCATCTGGGCTAGCGAGTAGCCTACGCCAGGGGGCCAAATGTTGCAGTTGTGTATCGAAGCCTGGACGCCCTGCGGCCTTAGCCCGGGTAAGCAGGTTGAAGCGAGCTTCGACAATACCCTCAGGGGTGGCGGTAGGATCTTCGGCCGTAGCGGCCGCCTCTATATCCGCCTGTAATGCTCCTATGGTGATTCGCGTTGCTTCCCGCTCGTGCAGTGTGCGGTCCGGTCTAGTCTGGTTATATTTGTCTGCAAAATCCAAAAAGTTTCCAAATAATTCCATCGACACCGGCGGTGAAGTATCTGTATTTGGCACATTGTCCAGTGGCACCCCAGGCGTCTGCTCAACTGGCGGTTGATAGGGAAATTCTTCTGGCATGATATTGTCCCCTGTTTTTGTTTTCGGTACTCATATTCAAGTATACACTACGTGCTACGCAATAAATAAGGTCCTCCAGAGTATCCACCAGCAACGCCTGCGTCTCTCCAGCTATTGTCAAGCAGCAGGGAAGCGTATACACTGAAATACACACAGCTTATGAATACCTCCGAGCAAATTTTGGTAATCATACTCGCGAGCGCGCTTGCGCTATTCTTGGTACTGGCGATTGTGATCGCCTGCCTTATTATTAGCCTGCTCAAAAAAGTAAACGGCATTGCAGACAAAGCACAAGAGTTCGTTACGTCTGCCGAAGCCACTGCCGACATGCTCAAAAACACTGTTGGCCAGTTGTCGGTTCTGCGTTTCGTACACTCCATTATCGGAATGGCAACCAAGCATAAAGCTAACGACAAGAAAGAGGAGTAACTATGAGTAAAAATAGCACAGTCAAGAAGTTTGCCATCGGCACCATTTTGGCGGCAGCGGCAGGCTATCTGGCCGGGATTTTAACCGCGCCGAAAAGCGGCAAAGAAACACGCCAAGATATTAAAGAAGCAGCTGTTAAGACCTACAGCGAAGCCGAGAAGCAGCTTAAAAAGCTGCATACCGAGCTGAACGAAGTGTTGGCCGAGGCGAAAGGTCGCCTGGAAACCGTCAAAGGCAAAGCGCATGACGAACTCGAAAAAGCCATGGACGCCGGCAAAACCATGAAAGAAAAAGCCCGTGAGCTGCTGAGCGCCGTACACGAAGGCGACGCCGACGACAAAGATCTGAAAAAGGCCATCGACGAAGCAAACAAAGCCGTCGAGCACCTCAAGTCCTACCTCAAGAAAGACTAGCCTGTTGTAAAAGTCGCGCTCGCCTAGAGTGCCTTCTTTTCGTTATACTGTATGGAGCGAAGGAGGGATATGGCGGACAAACGCGTGGCCGCGCTTACGCCCAACGATTATGTGCATCTGCACAACCACACCCAGTATAGCTTGCTGGATGGTCTGACGAAGGTGCCTGCGCTCATCCAATATGTAAAAGAGACGGGCATGCAGGCCGTGGCGCAGACCGACCACGGCACGCTGACTGGCGTGATTGAATTTTATAAAGAGGCTACCGCCCAGGGCGTGAAGCCTATTTTGGGTATGGAAACGTACGTGGCGGCGCGTACCATTGCCGACAAAGAGGCGGGCAAAGATAAAATATATTATCACCTTATTTTGCTGGCGATGAACAACGCCGGCTACCAAAACCTCATGAAGCTGTCGACCATCGCCAACCTCGACGGTTTTTACTACAAGCCGCGCATCGATCACATCTTGCTGGAGAAATATAACGAAGGGCTTATTGTGCTGTCCGGCTGCATCGGTGGCGAGCTGGGCGATAACATCCGACAAGGGCAATACGACAAAGCGGTGGAGATTGCCCAGTGGTACAAAAAGATTTTTGGCGACCGTTATTACATCGAGGTGCAAGACCACGGCCACCCTGCGCATCCCAGCAAATGGGACGAGCAGGTGCGGATAAACGAGCAGCTGCTGACGCTGGCCAAAGAGCTGGATATTCCGCCGGTGGTCACTTGCGACGCGCATTATTTAAGCCACGAAGACCAAACCGCCCACGAAATTTTACTGTGCGTACAGACCGGCTCATTTTTGAGTGACGAAAAGCGCATGTCGCTCAAGAATTTTGAACTGCACGTGACCGATCCGAACGATATTATCGCCCGCTGGAGTGATTTTTGCCCCGAAGCGATTTCCAACACGCGGAAAATTGCCGACCGCTGCGACGTAACCATCGAGCTGGGCAAAATTTTAATCCCCCAGTTTCCGGTGCCGAAGGGCGAAACCGAGAAGACGTTTTTAGACAAACTGGTATATAAAGGCCTGGCCGAGCGGTACTTGGATGTGCCGAAAGAAAAGTCGGCCAAGCTCAGCATAGAAGAGGTCAACAAAAAACTGCCCAAAGATGTGCGCGAGCGCACCGAGTACGAGCTGCAAGTCATCGACGGCATGGGCTTTAACGGCTACATGCTGATCGTGCAAGACTTTATTAACTGGGGCAAAGACCAGGGGATTATTTTTGGGCCGGGCCGGGGCAGTGCGGCCGGCAGCATCATCGCCTACGCGCTGTATATTACCGACCTCGACCCGCTCAAGTACGGCCTGCTGTTTGAGCGCTTTTTGAATCCCGACCGCATCAGCATGCCGGACATCGATGTGGACATCCAGGATACGCGGCGCGACGAAGTTATACAATATTGTGCCGAAAAGTACGGCCACGACCGAGTGAGCAACATCGTAACTTTCGGCCGGATGGCTGCCCGGGCTGCCGTGCGCGACGTCGCCCGGGTAATGCAGGTGCCCTATGCCGAGAGTGACCGGCTGGCCAAGTTGATTCCGCAGCCGGTGCAGGGCCGGCACATCCCTTTGAAGGTCAGCATCGAGAAGGACGCCGACCTTAAGCGCGAGTACGAAACCAACGGGACATCCAAGCAGGTGATTGATCTGGCGATTGCGCTGGAGGGCACCATCCGCAGCCACGGCGTGCATGCATGCGGCGTAGTAATCGCCCCGGCTGAGCTGGTAAACTTTGTGCCGCTCGAAATGGCCCAAAAAGGGGTGGTGGCGGCGCAGTTCCCCATGGGACAGATCGAAGAGCTGGGCCTGCTTAAAATGGACTTCTTGGGCCTGTCGAACCTTACGATTATCAAAAACGCGCTGCGTATTATTAAACGCGTGCACGGCCACGACATTGACCTGGGCAGCATCCCGCTGGATGACGGAGAAACGTTTAAGCTGCTCGGGCGCGGCGACACCACCGGCGTATTCCAGTTTGAATCATCGGGCATGAAGCGCTACCTGCGCGAGCTCAAGCCTACCGAATTTAACGACGTTATTGCTATGGGCGCGCTGTACCGGCCCGGCCCCCTGAGCGCAGGCCTAACCGACAGCTTCATTAAGCGTAAAAACGCGCTGGAAGAAATCAGTTACCCGCATCCGCTCATGAAGCCGGCGCTCGAGAGCACCTTCGGAGTGCTGGTGTATCAGGAGCAAGTCATGCAGATTTCGCGCGAGGTCTGCGGTTTTACCGGCGGCGAGGCCGATACGCTCCGCAAGGCTATCGGCAAGAAAAAACACGACGTGATGGCCAAAATGCAGGTCAAATTTATCGACGGCGCTGTGAAAAACGGTGTGCCCAAGGCGGTCATTGAAAAGTTTTGGCAAGATCTGCTGGGCTTTGCCGATTACTGCTTCAACAAGTCGCACTCGGCCTGCTATGGCATGACGTCGTACTGGACGGCATACCTCAAAGCGCACTATCCATCGGCCTTTATGGCGGCGCTGATGACCAGTGATTTCGACGATACCGACCGCCTGAGCATCGAGATCGCCGAATGCCAAAAGATGGGCATTAACGTGCTGCCACCGGACGTAAATGAATCGTTCCACGAGTTCGCAGTGGTGCCAGACAAAAATAACCCGGATAACCGCAAGGCCGACATCCGTTTTGGCATGGATGCCATCAAAAACGTGGGTACGGGCGCGGTCGAAGAAATTTTGCGCGCCCGGGCGATTGACAACGGATTTGCCAGCCTCGAAGACTTCCTCAGCAAGTGCAGCGCGCGCATTGTGAACCGCAAAGCACTCGAAAGCCTGGTGAAGGCCGGTGCGTTCGACCGCTTTGGCGACCGTTCGGAGCTGCTGCATAACCTGGACGTCATGCTGGCCTACGCCAACCGCCTGCAAAAGGAAGCCAACAGCGGACAGACCGACCTGTTTGGCAACCTGCTGGACGAAGCCATTACCAAGCCGCAGCTCAGCTTAGAAAAAGCCGCCACCCTGTACAACCAGCGTGAACAATTGCTGTGGGAGCGCGAGCTGTTGGGCCTCTACCTCAGCCAGCACCCGCTGTCGATGTATGCGACATATCTCGCCGAGCAAACGATGCCGCTCGGCGAACTCAAGCCCGTCCACGACGGCAAGCCGGTGGTGGTGGGCGGCGCCATCGTTGATATCCGCGAAATCACCACCAAAAACGGGCAAAAAATGGCGTTTGTAAAAATTGAAGACCAATTTGGCGGCCTGGAACTCATTTTGTTTCCCAATGCGTACATGCAAACCACAGGGTTGTGGGAGCGCGACCGCGTGGTGCTGGTCCGCGGGAAATTATCGGCCAAAGACCGCGACGGCAACCTCGGCGAAGAGTTAAAAGTACTG
>DATGEW010000033.1:0-4029 GCA_035309745.1 Saccharimonadales bacterium (SeqCode) | reverse complement strand
CACCACCTTCAACCAAGTGCCCGATCTGGCGCAGGCGCAGCTCGACATTCGCAGCATCAATAAAGCCGAGCAGGACCGACTCACCAAAAAAATTCTGGCCTTGTGCGACAAATACCATGCCGCAACCAAAACTTTTATCCTGCTGCCGCCCGTAGTGCACGATTTACAAAATCCATATATGCAGACGCTGATCAGCGTTATTGCCGACATCACTGGCGTAACCGATCAGCCTGGCGTTGTTTCGCACGCCGGCAGCGAAGCGATTTTTTTTGCACGGCAGCACATTCCCTGTGCCGTATTTTACCCAACCGGGGGCGGGCATCACAGTGCCGAAGAGTGGATCGACGAAAATGTCATCGACCAATTCCCCAGTATTATACAAGGTTACCTGGACCGAGTCGCCAAAATGCCGACGCCAGCTGTTGACGCCAAGCCCGCACTCGTGTAAAATAACACCTAGCATTACCGAAGACCGTAGCTGCCCCAACAGGCTTAATTTGCTACCGAGGCGATGAACAGTAACTGTCTAGTTTTGTTTTGAGCACCGAAAGTCTTTGGTATGTTGGGACCAAAGACTTTTTTGTTCCCTAAAACGTACCTTAAAATCTGTGGTCGATAGGATTTATAAACAAGGAATATCTATGGCATTAACCAAAGATAAGAAACACTCTGTCGTTGACGAAGTTGCCGAGGCGCTCGCTTCATCCAAAATGACCGTGGTTGCAACATACCAGGGCACAACGGTGAAATCGCTGCAACAATTACGCCGCGACGCACGCGGCAGCGGTACGAAAGTCCGCGTCGTGAAAAACCGGTTGGTTATTAAGGCTCTGCAAGCAACCGACATACTCAAAGGTGTCGACACCAGCGCCCTCAAAGGCCAGCTCCTCTACGCTTTTAACAGTGAAGACGAAGTTGCGCCTGCCAAGGACCTGGCAACGTTTGCCAAGCTCAACCCAACCATCGAATTCGTAGGCGGCATTACTCCCGAAGGTCTCTTCGTGAGCGCCGACGAAGTCAAAGCCCTGGCAGCGCTGCCGAGCAAGAACGAACTTATTGCTCAGGTGGTCGCCACCCTCGCCTCACCGTTGAACGACGTGGTAAGCGGCCTGTCCGGCAACTTGCACGCACTGCTCGACGGCATTGGGGCCAAAGCAAGCTAATTAGAAAGGAACTATCATGGCTGATCTGAAAAAATTGGCAGAAGACCTCACCAAGCTGACGGTCCTCGAAGTGAACGAACTCAAGACCATCCTGAAGGATGAGTACGGCATTGAGCCGGCTGCTGCCGCTGTAGCGGTTGCCGCTCCGGCTGCTGGTGACGGCGGTGCTGCCGCTGCCGACGAAAAGGCCGAATGGGACGTCATCCTGAAGGACGCCGGTGCCCAGAAGGTTGCCGTTATCAAGGCGGTAAAGGACCTGACCGGCCTCGGTCTTGGCGAAGCCAAGGCAGTGGTTGACGGCGCTCCGAAGCCGGTGCTTGAAAAGGCGAAAAAAGAAGACGCCGAAAGCGCCAAGAAAGCTTTGGAAGAAGCTGGCGCAACTGTCGAACTCGCGTAATTACTCGCTCGACGGTACAAAATACCCGCTGGAAACAGTGGGTATTTTTGTTTATTTGCTACGAGGGGGCAGCTCCCATTTGGGTGCCCTGAGTGACTCATCGTCAGTTATCCACATGCGAACAGTTCGTTTTGACTTGACTTCTTGTTCGTGATAGTCTTAGGTGTAAGTGTAGACAAACAAACACTGCTTGAGAGATTGAGAGACATAACGAGCATGGCAGACGTAGCAGACAAACAGATCAAGCGCCTGAGAGCACTGATTCAGGAGGCTGAGACAAATCTTGCAGCAGCAAACGAACTACTCATTAGTTTGGTTGGCGACGACGGGCACGTAGCCCCGGTGGTAAAAGACGATAACCTCGGCAAGGTCATTGAGGGCGTTTTCGACGGCCAAAACATGGTCGGCTCCGACGGCAAAACCTACCCGGTGCCTGCAAACTATGCCAGCAAATCCAAACTCGTCCAGGGCGACATTCTGAAATTGACGATTGCCGACGATGGTACCTTCCTGTACAAACAAATCGGCCCCATCCCGCGCAAACAGGTGGTCGGCGCACTCAAGCTGGAAAACGGGCACTATTTTGTAGATGTGAACGGTAAAGATTATCGTGTATTGCTCGCCAGCGTCACCTACTTCAAAGCCAAGCCCGGCGACCAAGTAAGCGTCAACCTGCCCGAAGACGATAGCACCGCCGAATGGGCCGCCCTCGAAGCCGCGTTGTAAAATAAACTCCCGGCCTAGACACTAAACATTTCGTGATATACTCGTTCCGCGCCACACGAATGCAGTCGCATCCGGTGGTTTTTTACTGCTTATAATAGTTACCGAGGAATACCCTATGTCAGAAATTTTCGATGATAATATTCGGGAGGTTACCCGTGCCAAGCGAGGATATGCGGCTGACCCGACATATGTAAACCGGCTATGGGTAGAGCAGGCGAGGGAGGATTTACCGCACTCGACTATTACCCCTATGTCGGGTGATGTAGTGGCTCACCGTATTGTTCCCGATGATGAAATGTGGGTACCTAACCCCATTACCGGCCAGCCGAGAGAGGTTTCAGGCGACGACGCTCCTGAGGGGCGGCATGCTGCCCCCGAGCCCCCTCGTCCAGCATATGAGATCACTTCAGCGGAGTATTTACGACTAACGGGCCTTACTGCAGTCGGCGCAGTCATAGGTTATACTCGTGAGCCTGACGATGACAGCCTTCGTTTTCGTCCGTTCGTCCCTACTACCGACGCGGACGGTAACCCCACCCTTCGTGATCAACACCACGTACCCGAACTGGGCGATCGTCCTTTAGAACTACGTGTGCCGCCGGAGGCGGCGGTGGATGGAGGCTTCCGCATTATTCCTGGAGACCAGGTTCCCCGCATAGTAGGAAGCGGCGAGCCTCTATTTGACCCCACAAATTACGACAATCGGCTATAGGTATACAAATACACAACAGCCAGCCCTCGCTGGTCGGCGTATAATGAAAGTAAATGGGGCAGGCATTATATCGGACACACCGGCCGACACGGCTGCGCGACGTTGTGGGGCAGGAGCACATCACGACGGCGCTTACGCGCGCGCTCAAAAAGGGGACGATTAGCCACGCTTACTTGTTCACCGGGCCGAAGGGGGTAGGCAAAACCAGCATCGCGCGCATCTTAGCGCACGAAATCAACGGTCTGCCATACGAAGACGACCGCACACATCTGGACATTATCGAGATCGACGCCGCCAGCAACCGGCGCATCGACGAAATTCGCGACTTGCGCGACAAAGTGCACATCGCGCCCACCAGCGCCACATATAAGGTGTATATCATCGACGAAGTGCACATGCTCACCAAAGAGGCGTTTAACGCGCTTTTGAAGACGTTGGAGGAGCCACCCGCCCACGTCGTATTTATTTTGGCGACCACCGAGGTACACAAGCTGCCGGAAACCATCATCAGCCGCACGCAACGCTTCGCGTTTAAGGCGGTGGAACAGGCGAAGGTAGTTGCACACTTGCGCGACATTGCCACGGCCGAACACATCGACATTACCGATGAAGCACTGGAGCTTATCGCCCGGCACGGCGAGGGCAGCTTCCGCGACAGCATCAGCTTGCTCGACCAAATCCGCAACTCCGGCGAAAAAATCACGCTCGCGGATGTACAGGCCTGCTTAGGTCTCGCACCCGAGGAGTTTATTGCACAGATAGTGACTGCTTTGGAGGCGCATGACGCCGCCTCCCTGGCCGGCAGTTTTAGCCACGGCTACGAGCCGGCGCAAGTCGCCCGGCAGCTCGGTGCAGTGCTGCGGGAACGGTTGTTGGCGGGCACGCCGGTCGGCTCCAAAGACGCCACCATTGCGCTGTTGCAGAAGCTGGTGGACGTCCCATCGTCGCCAAACCCACGCGCCTACCTGGAAATCGCCTTGCTGGACGCCGGTTTGGAAATCGCTTCGGAAAGCTTAGCAGGCACGGCCCCT
>DATGEW010000032.1:0-4851 GCA_035309745.1 Saccharimonadales bacterium (SeqCode) | reverse complement strand
CCTGAGACGCAAAAAGTAGGCGACGACGAAATGATCTTAGATGCCGGCCCGTTCAGCGCGGCGTTCATTGCCGGTGGCACCCAGCTTGCCGCCACCGTAGTATGGAGCGGCACCCTGGGCGTTACCGAAACCCCGGCCGTTACCGGTCCCGTCGGTCCGTTCGCCCACGCTACCGAATTGCTCATAGAGGCGCTCACCGGCGACTTCGGCTCGCGCCCATTCAGTGTGGTCGGCGGCGGCGACACGGTTGGCTATATTGAAGACCGCAAACTCACCGGCGCATTCAACCATGTCTCCACCGGCGGCAGCGCCAGCCTCGAACTCATGGCCGGCCGCAAACTCCCCGGCGTGGAAGCACTCCAAGACAAGTAATTTGCCGCATGCTAAATATAATTGTATAATTAGTATATTATGTCACATGCCCGGCAGGTACTAGAAGGCGCGTTCGCCCATGCGATTGGCGAAGTGAGCCCACAGGTGCCAGAAATAGTGGCTACTCCATACCACCCTAACCTGCTCCGACGGATCACGCGGCAGGAACCAGACGACCCCCGGGTGCGCCTGGAGTTGATCGATGTAGTACAAGCCCGTGGCCATAAGGTGGACCTGCGTGACCTGGCGACCCGGCACGCGGTTGTAAAGCAGAAGCCTATACGTTCATTGGCGGCCTGGCGCTCCCTATGCGTGCGTTGATGGTGGAAGGAACTGGCAGGAGCGCGCGTATTCGTGATCAAGCGCGTCCCCGGCTGGACATTGATTTCAGGATGAATCTCCGTATGTGCTTCGGACAGGGCTACAACTCTGTAGCGGCCGGTAATCCTTGGGTGGGGCGGGCAGATCTCCAATACAGACAAGCAGCTGCGCAGCTCAGCATCCTTCGCGAACGGCATGCGCCGAATCCTTCGCTGCGCAGTGCGACCAGTGGCGGTGCGTTAGGGGATACAGTGACGCAATTAAACATTCTTGCCGGTAAACTACGCCGGAAGCAGTATAACGATACGCTTGCACCCGGATCACCAGAGGACGTATGGCGGGCATTCTGTATGCGGCGTATCGAAACTATGCACGACCTAGCCTACCTTGGCCTCGGCAGGGCAGGCCTTAATATTGAATACGTCGCGGCGTTATTTAGTCCTGGCCTGGGCCTTCTAAGTGGCACACTCCAAACGTACGATAGGCCGGAAGGTGGTACCCTAACCGTTTTTAAGCGAGACTCCAAGAAAACATGGGAAACGGTTTTCCCTTCTCCTACGGCGCCGGATGCACTAGGCCCAACGTATAAATGTCCGTTTCACCAGAGCGGTCCGAAAGAAGATGGCCCGTCGCCATTGGCAGATTTTTTGCCGGCGGCAATTAATCTGCTCGGTGAACAACCTCGTCATTTACTGAATGGCGACGAGCTTCGCTTGCTCCGGTATCCTGCGCCGTGACCCGCTTGGGCAAGGTTTTGTACTTTACACAATGCTTGTGCTAAGCTAGAAACAAACACATCGAGAGGTTATGGTACGTAAAACTTTGTTGGTTGGGAACTGGAAGATGCACCTGAACGTCTCACAGGCCAGCCTTTTGGTGCACCGCCTGCAGGAGCTGACCCGCATGCACCGCAATGTGGAGGTGGTGTTAGCCCCCAGCATGCTCTGCTTGCAGCCGCTGAGCCTCCAGATTGACCGCCGCAAATTCCGCCTGGCCGCCCAAAACGCGTTTTATAAAGACGAAGGCGCCTACACCGGAGAAGTCAGCTTTACCATGCTGCGCGACCTCGTGCATTACGCCCTCGTGGGCCACAGCGAACGCCGCATTTACTTCCACGAAGACCTCCCCACGGTGCGCGAAAAAGTCGCCGCTGCCGTGCGCAACGAGATTACTCCTATTATATGTGTCGGTGAAACGCAGCACGAGCGTAAAGAAGGACTCACCAAGCGCGTGCTCCACGACCAAGTCACCACCGCACTCATGAACCTCACTGCCCGCGAAGTGCGTGACGTAGTCATTGCCTACGAGCCAGTGTGGGCCATAACCACCTTCCAGGGCGAGTACGCCCGTCCCACTGAGGTGGCGGAGTGTATGCGTTACATTCGGCATCAGGTAGAACAGCTGTACGGCGAACGAGTTGCAAACGCGATGCGCGTCCTGTATGGTGGCAGTGTAGACGACACCACCGTGCGCGGCTATCTGGAGCTAGAGGAATGTGACGGCGCCCTTGTTGGCGGCGCCAGCACCAATCCATACAAATTTGCCAGCATCATAGACGCTGCCTACCGCCTACAACACGAACTTGACGATGAAGACTGATCCACCCACCCCACCATCCGCGCCCCATCCCCAATCTGCGCCGCGCCCAAAAGGCAAAGTGTTTGACGTCATGCGTCCCGGCAAGGCCGCTGCTTCGCCCACCTCTCGCCCGGTCATTGTGAAGCACAATCCCGAGCTAAAAAACACCCAGGTCGCCGTCAGCGGTATTGGCGAGCGGGATACGCTGTTGGACCCCAAAAAGAAAGTAGGCGTGGTGCCCGCAGGCGCCCCAACAGTAGCTCAGGCAGCTGAAGCGCCGGTAGCAGACCCCGCAGCAACTGCAACCGCGCCCATCCCGGCGCCGGTTGTTCCCGCCGAAGAGCCCAAAAAATCGTCCGAGTCCGAGCAGGAAGATTCGCCCGTGCAGCCGCTGCCTGAGGCCAGTATCGACATGGCCGCCACCGCCATAGACAACGAGTTGGCCGAAGCCCCGAGTGCTCCGGCAACACCAGCCGTGTCCGCTCCGCAGCCCATACCGGCCGCGCCCGGCAGCCCGGCTCCCCATGTGAAGCCACTCACCGCCGCCGAACTCGCCACTGCTACCGCCGAGGTTGCCAACATGCGCATGCCCGGCGAAGCCCCCATCATAGAAACACACGCCCACGAGAGCCACCTGGTGCGCAATATCGTACTGGCCGCAGTGCTCGTCGTACTGGCGCTCATAGCCGTAGACATCCTACTCGACGCCGCCGTCCTCCCAACGAACGCAGTGCCACATACACATTTTTTTAATTAGGGATGATTTCCAAGCTTATCACTGTTTATCACTTAAGAACAGCTCGCGAGCTTGGATTAATATTGCAGACCTCCCTAAGAGTGCTGCTTTTTTTAATCTGTAGGCCTGATCTGAGACAATAGTAATAGGTATTCCTGATCCTCTGACTTCGTGGCATGCATCAGATTAAAATCATTTCGATCAAACTGGCTGATCACACTAAGTGCATTTTGATGCCAATAGCGAAACAAAAGAATAGAGGTATCCTTATCGAGACTTACAGAGCGGGAACCATTAGGCAGGTTAAACCTCAACTCTAAAGCTATCTTCATTCTAATTTCAATAAAGCGGGCTCGCTTTTCGAGGTCGAATATCTGTTCTACGTCGTAGAGAGACTCCTCTATATTAAGCAGATCCGGTAAAAATTTGTCATGGGAGTCTAGGACAGTTTTTTCCCCGCCAGATGCAAAGTCAAAGTGCCTTCTTGAGTTCGGAGTATCCAGCCTAGTGCAGTACATGAGTAAATCGTCCAGGCCGAGGCTATTATTTATAGCCTGGAGGCATTGGTCGGGCGCTCGGAAGTTCGAAAGGGTTCCTCCGAAGAAGAGTACAAGATTCTTAATCTCACAGGAATCTTCGGCAGGATTATTAATTAAAAGGTCATCGAAGCGCTCATATCTAATGTCGCGGACATATCCCTCGAAGGGAATATCCCCGAACCAACTTTTGATGTTGCGTTCGGCTACTCCTAGCATTTCTTTGCTGATATCGATTGCTATGTAACGGCCGAGTAGTCCTTTAGAGATCAAATGGCTGAGCAACTTTCGAATGGGGAGACCATTGCCCGGACCCAGGTCTATGACGTTGACCTTTCTATTTGGCTCAATCAGCCTTTCTAAGTTCTGAATGCTTAGGTCGATAAGCTGAATCGTTCTAGTGAGCATGTTAGGAGTCTGATCCGTAAGCAAGCGCTGAGCGTATTGATCCCAATAATCTGCACCTCCATCAACGTAAGTGTATTGTAGGGGCAACTCGCGGTGGATAGTAAGACTAGAGACGATGTCCAGAATTTGTTTATTACTATAAACTTCATAAAAGTGATCGGTAGGCGTGATTACTTTAAAACCTCGACTGTTTTTATATTTCTTCCCTTTTTCAGCTAGTTCTGCCACCAAGATCGTATTTTTTGAAGTGTTTGCTATATATTTTTTACCGCCATGTTCATATAACTGTAGAGTGTTTTTTCCCTGCAGTGAGGCATCAATCCAGTTCCGCACAGATTTTTCAGACACGTGGTACAGTTTTGCTAACTCGGTATTCTTAAAATATTTCACGTATAGGGTCCCCGACGGCTATTATAAACTACTATTTTATTGACATGTTCCGATTACTAGTCGTATCATGAAAGTATACACCTTTTCAGATCGGCTGAGTCGACGAAAATCATATTATATACGATTTTTGACGAAAAATACAGTCGTATATGTCGGGTGCGCGTAGGCGATCTTTAAAACAAGCAAACGGATAAATTAACTTGGGGTGCGCCCCAGAAAGAGAGCTATATGGCGGCTGTAGCGACAAAAGTAAATGACTTCTTTATTTTGGGGCCAACCATGGCCCCGGGCAATGGCGTGGCCGAAGCGATTGCTTCGTTGTATTATTTACCTAAGCGATACAAGCTGGTTTTGCCGGCGGCTGGTGCCGACGCGGGCTTTTTAGAAGAAATGCATCGCTTGGTGCGCCGCATGGCGCTTACTGCCCGGGTACGTTTTGGTGATATAGATGTGCCTGAGGCCGACGCCATTGTTGTCGGAGAGGCGACTCCTACCGACCTGCGCGACGAA
>DATGEW010000031.1:0-20120 GCA_035309745.1 Saccharimonadales bacterium (SeqCode) | reverse complement strand
CTCGTCGCCGACTTTAACGCGGATGGACGGAATGTCCACACGTACGCCGTTGAGCGTAAAGTGACCGTGCGTCACCAGCTGGCGGGCGGCACGGCGGCTCGGGGCAAACCCGGCGCGGTATACCGCGTTGTCGAGGCGCTGCTCCAACAGTTGTAGCAGCACTTGACCGGACTGACCCTGCTTGCGGCTTGCTTCCTTCATAAGGTTGGAAAATTGCTTTTCAAGCAGGCCGTACAGGCGCTTGACCTTCTGCTTTTCGCGCAGTTGCAGCGAGTATTGGCTCGCTTTGTTGCGCATGCCGCCGCGGCTGTTGCCGTGTTGGCCCGGAATCGTCGGGCGCTTTACCAAGGCTTTGTGGGCTTTGGGGTGTAGCGCGTAGCCTTCCCGGCGGGACATTTTTACGATGGAATGAGTATCTCGTGCCATATCTTATCTCCCGACCCCTTAAACCCTTCGCGCCTTGCGTGGACGCACACCACCGTGCGGCACACCGGTTACGTCGGTAATGCTTTCTACTTGCAGGTTGAGGTTCATCAGCGTGCGCACTGCTGCGTCGCGGCCGAGGCCCACACCTTTTAGGAACACTTCAACTTTAGCCATGCCGTGCTGCGCTTTCGCAGCGTTGCCGGCCTTTTCGGTAGCAACCTGTGCGGCGTAGGCGGTGCCCTTCTTGGAGCCGCGGAAACCGAGCGCACCGGCGCTGGCGGTGGTCAGCACGCCACCCTTCGGGTCGGTAAAGGTTACAATCGTGTTGTTGAAAGTGGCCAAAATGTGCACTTGCCCGGCGGGCACGCTGCGCTTGGCCTTCTTTTTCTTGGTTGCGGTTGTCGAATTGGTTGTTGTATCTGCCATATCTATATCCTCATCCTAGGTCTTCGAAGCAACCTTCTTAGCAGTACCGCCCACCGTTACCTTCTTGCCGCGGCGCGTGCGCGCGTTGGTTTTGGTACGCTGGCCGTGCGACGGCAGGCTTGCCTTGTGGCGCAAGCCGCGATACGCGTTGATGTCCTTCAGGCGCTTGATGTTGCCGGCAACAATGCGCTGCAACTCACCTTCGACGGTGTACTTTTCGTTGATAATATCTTGAATCCGGCCGATTTCAGCATCGGTGAGGTCTTTGACCCGGACGGTCGGCTCCACCTTGGCCGCAGCCAAAATAGTTTGGCTGGTTTTAGGGCCGATGCCGTACACATAGGTCAGGGCAACCCACACTTGCTTTTCGGACGGGATGGTAACACCACTAATACGTGCCATACTAACCCTGCCTCTGCTTGTGCTTAGGTTTCATTTTGTTGATGATGTAGAGCTTGGCTTTGCTGCCTCGCCCGCGACCTTTGCGCCAAACGATTTTGTCGTCAGGGCTGATCTTTTTGACACTTGCACGCACTTTCATGCGGATCATGCTCCTTCCAGGTGCATAACACACTGCTTAGTTGATATTAAGACCGGCGATAGGTGATTCTGCCCTTCGTAAGATCGTAAGGGGTCAACTCGACCGTCACGCTGTCCCCAGGCACGATGCGGATGTAGTGCTTGCGCATCTTACCGGCGACGTGAGCTATAATTTGATGGCCGTTCTCAAGCTCAACCCGAAATTGAGTACCCGGGAGGGTCTCAATGATGGTTCCCGTCAACTCGATGACCTGCTTGTTACTCGCCATAAATATAACGTTAGTCAATTATACCAGTTGAAGCAGACAATTACAACAGGTTAAAGCGCTTGGCGGCATGTTCGGAACACCGTGCCTATGCGGCCAGGAGCCAGGTGCGGGCTTCTTGCTCGTCGTCGAAGTATTTGAGCTTGGAGGTTTGGCGGGTGGCATGCAGCATCAGCGTTGTGCCCAGGCGCATAATGCCGCCCTTGCCCAAAAGCGCCGCTTTGTCGTAGTCGAGCCGCTTCCCGAGTTCCACCACCAGTTTTCGTGCCTCGGGTCCGACGCTCCCCATTTGTAAAATATTGTCGAGAATCACCGTGCGTTTGCCGAGCTTGCGCTGCTCGGTAATAAGTTGGTTGGCCTCCTGGCCCATATGCTCGACAGATTCTTCGGTTTGATCGCCGATCACCTCTATTACGATAATGCCTTGGTCGTCGAGATACACTTTGTTCTGCATATTTCAATTGTAAAGCATTCTATGGCAAAATGGCCAACATGCTTAACAGGCTTATGGTTTTTGGTATTATAGAACTATGGCCGAAGGAGAGATTAATGCCCCGTCTGGTGTGCGTACCGCAGCCCTGAGCAGCATTATGTACCAATACGATTTAAGCAGTGGCGAGCTCAACTGGAGTAGCGCGCTCTACACCCTTCTTCACTTTCCAACCACCGAACCGCTGAGTAAACTCGAATGGTGGATAAGCCATATTCACCCCGATGACGCCATGATATTGAACCAGGCAATGGACCGGCTCGACGATCCCAAGATTCCAAGCTGGTCAGTCCAATACCGCTTTCGGAGCGGCGATGGCTCGTATGTGATGATGCGCGATAGCGCCACCATTTTGCGCGACGCCTCAGGCAAGCCGATGTGGCTCATTGGTACGCTTACGCCGACCAGTAGTGTGAGGTAGCTAGTCTTCGGACTTTTTTCGACGGAACGGCAAGAGGCTGAAGCGGCGTGTTTTTTGGCCGAGTACGTCGCTGGTTTCCATTTCGTGGAAGAAGTCGGGCTGGGCGTATTGGTCGTACGTGACCATCAGAGCGCGCGATTCAACGGCGCGCAGCGTCTCCAGCGATACCGATACCAAGATCAGCACGCTCGTGCCGCCAATGGCGATGTTGCCGCTCACAAATATCTGGGCAATAATCGGCAAAAGCGCCAGCAGCCCCAGGCTAAATGCTCCGAATAACGTCAGCCGGTTTACGATTCTGCTGAGGTGCTTTTCGGTCTGCAAGCCGGAGCGGACTCCCTCTATAAAGCCGCCTTGCTTTTGCAGGTTCTCGGCAATTTCTTTGCTGTTAAACGTGACGCTGGTGTAGAAGAAAGTGAAAATGAAGACGAGCAGGAAGTACGTGACCGGATAGATGTAGGCTTGCCAACCGCCGGCGTGGAAGGTGTTTGCCGATGGTGTTTGGAACCAGGTAGCCAGGTTGGCGCCGAGATGAGCGAGTCGTGCGCTGTGGTTTTGGGTGAGCAGGTTGCCGACAAAGCTCGGCACGCTCAAAAACGCCACTGCAAAAATGATCGGCACTACGCCCGCGCTAATAAGCTTCACGGGCAGCACCGTAGTCACACCGCCGTAGGTACGGTTTCCCTGGACGCGCTTGGCGTAGTTGACCGTAATGCGCCGCGCGGCCTCGTTGAGTTTTACGACGAGCCACGTCACCACCACTACCGCCAAGACAATTAACGCGGCAATGAGTGTGCCCTTCGCGCTAATCGCGTAGTTATGGCCAAAAATACGCCAATGGCTGGTATGGTTGAAGACGGAGTTGTAGAGCGTCGCTATGGTGCCCGGCAGACCGCTTACAATACCAACGGTAATAATCAGCGAGATGCCGTTGCCGATGCTCCGCTCGGTAATGAGTTCACCCAGCCACATAAGAAGCATCGAGCCGCCGGTAAGGGCCGCTACCATAAGTCCCCATTGCAGCAGCGACGTGTTGGCGGTAATGTCGCCCACACCACTGTATTGCTCGGCAATCTGGCGCACCAAATAGATCGCGCCAATGGACTGCAGGATAGCCAACGGAAACGTTAAAATACGCGTGTACTGATTGATTTTGCGCTGCCCATATTCCCCTTCCTTTCGCAGATTTTCCAGTTTGGGAATCGCTTTGGTAAGCAGCTGCATAATAATAGAAGCGTTAATGTATGGCCCTAGCCCGGCGATCATAATGGAAAACTGCGCCAGCGCGCCGCCGCTCAGAATATTGATAAAGCTCAGCAGCTGAGGCGTGTTGCTGCTGGTGAAGAGGTTTTGCAGCACTTGCTTCAGCGTGTGCGGGTCAGCCAGCGGGACGGGGATGTGGGCCATAAGACGAAATACCAGCAAGATACCCAATACTGCCAAAATGCGCTTACGCATGTCTTTATGAGCAAGCGATTTCCAAATGATTTTCCAGTTCATGAACCTAGTCTAACCCTTCCCTGTCTCTTTGTCTGATTTCCCCACCAGTATAGCAGCTTTCTCTGTAAGCGAACAATTTCATATTTTTCGTTGGCGGTCCGATATAACCATTGCGCCGAGTCCACAGCTTGACCAGAGCATGCCGCAAAATGAAACAGAGACCACGTTGTTGGTGGTCTCTGTTTACTGCACGGCGAAGATTATTTGGCGGCTTTTTTGCTGGTCGCCTTCTTTTCGGCTTTTTCGGCCTTTTTGGCGCTGCTTGGGCGGGCCAGTATGTCGACCTTTTCAAAGCTGCCGCCAGCTTTTTGAACGGCTTCAAGCGCGCCAGCGCTGATGGCTTGCGCCTTCACGGTCACTTTTTTAGTGACTTCACCGCGGGCTATAACTTTGATGCGGACAAACGGGCTGCTCAGCAATCCGGCCTTGGCGAGCGCTTCGGCGTCGGCAGTTTTGCCACCGAAAGCGTCGAGCTGGCCGGTGTATACAACTTCGGCCTTCGTTTTCAAAGAACGGAAGCCAGGCAGCTTAGGCAGACGCTGCATCAGTGGGTTCTGACCACCTTCGAAGCCCGGACGTTTGTGTGAGCCGGTGCGGGCCATTTGGCCTTTGGTGCCCCGTCCGGCAGTTTTACCCTGGCCTGCGGCAATACCGCGGCCGACGCGTTTGGCGCTCTTATTTTTAGCAACGCTGAGTTCGTGGATTTTCATATATTATGCCTCCACCTTTTCAGTCTTCTTGATTGCTTTTTTTACTGGCTTATCGCCAGCAGTCACCCAGGTGTTGGCTGGGGCGAGCATTTGCAGCGCGGCGATGGTAGCGTAGGCGGCGTTCGTCTTATTGCTCGAACCGAGCGATTTGGACAGCGCGTTTTTAATACCGGCAACTTCGAGCACGACGCGCACGGTGCCACCGGCGATCAGGCCAGTACCGGCACTGGCTGGCTTAACCAGAATACGCGCGCCACTCACTTTGGCTTCTACTTCGTGAGGAATAGTGCCGTTGTGTGTCGGGACGGTTACGAAGTGCTTCTTAGCGACCTCAGTCGCTTTGGTGACGGCGGCGGTAACGTCCGCACCCTTTGCGGTACCAACGCCGACGCGATTTTTACGGTCACCCACCACAACCAGAGCGCGGAAACGGAACCGGCGGCCGCCCTTTACGACGCGTGCAACGCGGTCGATGTGCACTACGCGCTCGTCAAATTGTTTTTCTTCGGGCGCCATTTCGGGACGACGGTTGCGCGGGCCACCTTGGCCGCGGCCGCCACCCTGACCGCCACGGGGCGCGCGCCCTGCGCCGGCTTGTTGCTGAGGAGTAGTTGTCTCTTCGGCCATATTAGAACTCCAGTCCTGCTTTACGTGCTGCATCGGCGAGCGCTTGCACGCGGCCGTGATACAAGTGACTGCCGCGGTCGAGAACGACGACAGTAATCTTGGCAGCTTTTGCCTTTTTGGCGACTTCTTCGCCAACCCATGCGGCGCGTTCGCTCATCGAGCCTTTGGCAGCTTTGCTGCTGACAGTCGAGGCGTAGGCCAGGGTCTTGCCGGCTTGGTCGTCGATAATTTGGGCGGTAATGTGACGATTAGAAATGTGGACGCTCAGGCGTGGGCGTTCCGGAGTGCCGGAAACAGTCGCGCGTACGCGGTGCTTGCGCTGCCACGCATTGTGTAGTTTATGTGCGAGTGCATTCATGGCTATTTCTCCTTCCCACTCTTGCCGCTCTTGCGCAGAATGCGCTCGCCGACGTATTTAATACCCTTGCCCTTGTACGGCTCCGGCTTCTTCAGCGCGCGGATCTCGGCGGCCACCTGGCCAACCTGCTGTTTGTCGATGCCGCTGACGGTAATGGTGTTTTGCTCGGTGCTGGCGGTGATGCCGGCCGGTAGCTTGTAGATTACGTCATGGCTAAAGCCGAGGTTAAATTTGAGATCGGCACCTTGCATGTTTACCCGGTAACCAACGCCGTTAATTTCCAACTTTTTCTCGAAGCCCTTGCTGACGCCCACTACCATGTTGCTCACCAGCGTGCGCATCAGTCCGTGCTTGGAGCGGTTAACGGCTTCGTCATTCTCTCGGGTAACGATAGCTTGGCCATCTGCCACTGCAACGGTAACGCCCGGCATCGTAAACTGCTTGAGCGTACCCTTCGGGCCGGCCACAGTTACGAAATCGGGGTCGACAGTGATTGTCACACCGCTGGGAATGGTGATGGGCAGTTTTCCTATGCGACTCATCGATTTCTCCTTAATATACCTTACAAATTAACTCGCCGCCGACGCCTTGCTTTTTGGCTTCGGTGCCAGTCATCAGACCTTTTGAGGTGCTGATGATAACGATACCGCGGCCGCGCTTGACGGTCGGAATATTGCTGCTGCCGACGTATTCGCGGCGGCCCGGCTTGCTCATGCGGACAATTTCGGTGATGCGGGCGTTCTCGTCGTCACTGTTAATGACGATTTTGAGCGTCTTGCCGACGGTTGCGTCTACAACGCTTACTTCGCGCAGGAAGCCGCTCTTTTTAAGGAGCTCGGCGACGCTTTGCTTCATGTTGGAATGCGGCAGCGTGACTTCGCTCTTACGCACGTTGATGGCGTTACGAATGCGGGTCAGCATGTCGGCGATGGGGTCGGTTGAAACGATATTGCTCATATGTCTTCCTTCCTACCAACTGGCCTTTGTTACACCGGGAATCTCGCCTTTGGAGGCGTGTTCGCGGAATGAAATACGCGAAAGGCCAAAGGTGCGCATGTAGCCATGCGGCCGGCCGGTTTCGACGCAGCGGTTTTTGAGCCGCGTAGGGCTGGAGTTGCGTGGCAACTTGGCGAGCCCTTCCAGATCGCCGAGCGCTTTCAGCTCGGCACGCTTGGCAGCGTATTTTTCGTACATTTTGCGACGCTTCAAATCGCGCGCAATGTTAGACTTACGAGCCATATACTTCTCCTTCTTTTGGCGCTTGGTCGAGCCTTGCCCGCAGGGCGTCACCAGCGCCGCTCTCGAATAGACGACTATCTGCTTCGAAGGTTGCGGCGAGCAGTTTGGCAATCCTCTGAGCAACTTCGGGATCTACTACATATAGGTCTATATGTTCAAGTTCCATTATTTTGCCTCCTTTTCGAACGGCATGCCGAACTTTTCAAGCAGGGCGCGGGCGTGCGCCGGTTCTTGGCAGCGGATGGTAAAGATCGCTTGCAGGCCGTGGCTGGTGGTGGTTTCGTCGAAGGTTAGCTCCGGGAAGACCGACTGGTCGGTGAGGCCGATGCTGTAATTGCCTTGACGGTCGAAAGCCTTCAGGCTGACCCCATGGAAGTCGCGCAAGCGCGGCAGCACCACGGTGATAAAGCGGTCCATAAATTCGTACATTTTGTCGCCGCGCAGCGTGACTTTCAGGCCGATTTTGTTGCCCTCGCGCAACTTAAAGCTGGCGATGGACTTCTTAGCGATGGTTTCCACCGGCTGTTGGCCGGTGATTTTGCGCAGCGTGTTGGTAGCGGCTTCGAACATCTTTTTGTCGTCCTTGGCCTTGCCGAGCCCCACATTAATGGTGATCTTTTCCAACTTCGGCACCTGGTTGGCATTGGTGAGGCCGAGCTCTTTTTTAAGCTCGGCGGCAAACGTGCTGCCATATTGGGCGCGGAGACGCGCAGTGGTGGCGGTCGCTTTCGCTGGTTTTGCAGTTGCGGTAGCCATTACTTGATCTCCTTCCCTGTTTTCTTAAATACGCGGGTCTTGGTGCCGTCTTTTGCCAGGTTGTAGCCAATGCGGCTCGGCTGCTTGCTGGTCGGCTCCACGATGGCGACCTTGCTGACCCACACCGGCTTGGTCAGTTCCACGATGCCGCCTTGCGGGTTGGCCTTAGTGGGCTTGACGTGCTTTTTCACGATGTTAACGCCTTCGACGGTCACTTTGTTCTCGCGAGGGTGGGTTGCCAGCACCTTGCCGGTCTTTCCTTTGTATTTGCCGCTCAACACCACGACATTGTCGTTTTTCTTGATGCGGATTTTGTAGATTTTCGGTTCAGTAGTTTTCATTACAGTACCTCCGGCGCCAGGCTAATGATCTTGGCGTAGCCGAGGTCGCGCAGTTCGCGCGGCACCGGGCCGAAAATACGGGTAGCCTTGGGCAGTTTGTCGTCGCCGATGATGACGGCGGCGTTGTCGTCGAACTTGATGGTTGATCCGTCTTTCCGGCGGATTTTCTCTTGCGTGCGCACGACAACGGCCTTAACGACCGACTTTTTTTTGACGTTACCTTGCGGGTTGCCTTCCTTGACGGTGGCTACGATGATGTCGCCCACGCGCGCGTAACGGCGGCGGGTGCCACCGAGCACGCGAATGCACAAGATTTCCTTGGCGCCGCTGTTGTCGCAGACGGCCAGGCGCGTTTCTTGCTGGATCATTACGCGTCTCCCCCTTCAGTTTGCTCGGCGTCAGCCTTTGCTTCGGTAACCACCGGCTTTTCCTTGGCGGGCAGTTCCGGCTCGGCTTCCACGTGGGTCACGCCAGCCTTTTCAACAATGCGCTTCAGACTGAAGTGCTTGCGAGCCGACAGCGGGCGGCATTCTTCAATAATAACTTTGTCGCCTTCCTGTGCCTCATTTTTCTCATCGTGCGCCATAAAGCGCTTGGTTACGGTGTACTGCTTGCGATACAGCGGGTGCGTGAGACGCACGTGCTCGGTCACGACAATGGTTTTGTCGGTCTTCTTCGAAGCAACTACACCGGTAATTGTCTTGGCCATTACTTTGTCTCCTTTGCGAGCTGTTCGCCAAGCACCGTGAGCATACGGGCGAGGTCCTTACGCTTGCCGCGGATAGTGCGGACGTTTTGGACTTCGCCGAGACTCAGGCGGCGCTTTAGCTCTACGATTTCTTCACGCAACTTAGTGCTCTCGGCGGTGAGCTGCTCGGTGCTGAGCTTGCGAATATCTACAATTTTCATCTTACAGCTCCTCCTTCACCAAGAACTTGGTTTTCACAGGCAGTTTGTGGGCGGCGAGGCGCATGGCTTCACGCGCGATGTCTTCACTCACGCCCTGCATTTCGAACATGACCGTGCCGGGACGAACCTTGGCGGCGAAATATTCTGGGCTGCCTTTGCCGCTACCCATTTTTACGTCCAGCGGTTTTTTGGTCACTGGCGTGTGCGGGAAAATGCGGATCCAGATTTTGCCGCCGCGCTTGATGTAGCGGGTCATCGCCTGACGGGCGGACTCGATCTGACGGCTGGTGATGCGCTCATGGCCTTGGGCCTGCAGCGCGAATTCGCCGTAAGCGATGTAGTTACCGCTGGTGGCTGGGCCGGTAATACGGCCTTTGCGCACTTTGCGGAATTTGGTACGTTTCGGGACTAACATAGTTTATGCCTCCCCTTTGTAGATCCACACTTTAATGCCCACAATGCCGGCGCCGGGCCATAGGGCGCGAGCGCTGGCGTAGTCGATGTCGGCGCGCAATGTGTGCAGCGGCACGCTGCCGGCTACTTCTTTTTCGCGGCGGGACATCTCGGCGCCGTTTAAACGGCCGGCCACTTCGATGCGAATGCCTTGGGCGCCGGCGCGCATGGTAGCGGCGCTGGCGCTCTTGATGGCGCGCCGGAAGCTCATGCGGCGCTCAATTTGATGCCCGATGTTCTCGGCTACCAGCTTGGCGTACAGCTCCGGCTTTTTGATTTCTTCAATGTTCACGCGAGCCGGCACACCGTAGATCTTTTCGATGGTGGCCTTGAGCTCTTGGGCACCAGCACCACCGCGGCCAATGACCACGCCGGCCTTCGCCGTGGTAATCGTAACCGTTACCAGGTTGGGTGAGCGCTCAATATCAACTTTGTTGATGGCTGCCCGCGAACCCAGTTTGTCCTGGATCATGCGGCGGACGCGCAGGTCTTGCTCGAGGTATTTGGCGTATTCGCGCTTACCTGCGAACCATTTGCTGCGCCAGTCCTTGTTGACCTGGAGGCGCATGCTAATAGGATTAACTTTCTGGCCCATTATTTTGCCTCCTTTTCGGCCTTAGCTGGCTTTTTGGCAACGCGAGCTTCACCGTCGACCACCACACGGATGTGGCTGGTACGGCGTTGGAACGGCAGCGCGCGGCCATGTGCCGCCGGGCGGTAGCGCTTCAGGCGCGGCCCGTGTGTGACACTAATTTCAACAATTTTGAGCGTGTCTGGCTTGAGGTTGTGGTTGTGGTCGGCGTTAGCCTGGGCGCTTTTAATCGTCTTGAGCACCGGCAGCGCGGTACGGCGGGGCGTGTGCTCCAAGATGACGAGTGCATCGGCCACGGTGCGGCCGCGAACCAGCGCCGCTACGACGCCTACCTTACGCGGGCTCATGCGAACGCCTTTAGCGATTGCTTGTACGCTCATACTACTTCCCCGCCTTTGCTAGTTTGCCGCCGTGGCTGCGGAATTTGCGCGTCGGCGCGAATTCGCCCAGCTTGTGGCCGACCATGTTCTCGGTCACAAACACCGGCACGTGGACTTTGCCGTTGTGTACCGCAAATGTGCGGCCGACGAATTCAGGTGCGATCGTACTGGCACGAGACCAGGTCTTAATAATAGTGCGGTCTTCCGGCCCCAATGCGGCTGCTTTTTTGGCAAGCTTGGGGTCGATAAATGGTCCCTTCTTTAGTGAACGGCTCATATTCTTACCTCTTACTTCCTCTTCGCCGCATGACGGCTCTTAACGATCATATTGCTGGTAGACTTGCGGCGGCGCGTCTTGTAGCCCAGGGTCTTTTGACCCCAAGGAGTGCGCGGCGCCTTAGCCATACGGTGACGGCCACCGTCACCACCACCGTGCGGGTGGTCAACAGCGTTCATAACCACGCCGCGAACGCTCGGGCGAACACCCATGTGGCGCTTGCGGCCAGCCTTACCAATCTTAATATTTTGGTGCTGTTCGTTGCCAATAACGCCCATGCTGGCGGTGCACTCCAAGCGCACCAAGCGAACTTCGCCGCTGGGCAGACGCACCTGGGCGTAGTCGCCCTCTTTGGCCATTAGCTGCGCGCCGTTACCGGCAGAGCGTACCATCTGGGCGCCGCGGCCGGGCTTCATTTCGATGGCATGGATAGTGCTACCCACCGGAATGTTTTTGAGCGGCAAACGGTTGCCGTTTTCAATTGGGGCTTCCTCGCCGCTTTTAATGCTCTGGCCAACCTTCATGTCTTTGGCGGCCAAAATGTAGTGGTAGGTGCCGTTCGCCTCTTTAATACGGGCGATACGGGCGCTGCGGTTCGGGTCGTATTCGATGTGCTCGATGGTTGCCTCGATGCCACTCGCCAGGTTGAAGTTCACCAGGCGGTAAAAACGACGCACCCCGCCGCCCTTGTGACGGGTGGTGATGCGCCCCTGGTTGTTGCGGCCGTTTTGGGTACGCTTCGCTACCAGCAGCGAGCGCAGTGGCTTTTTGGTGGTAATTTCAGCCGTATCCTGGCTGGTCATACCGCGCCGGCCGGGAGTCGTTGGCTTGTGTAGTTTAATAGCCATTACTTGGTCTCCTTTTTGTCGGCCTTCTTGGCTGCCTTTTTGTCCTGCTCAGGCTCGTCAAAGAATGGCAATTTGTCGCCGTCTTTGAGCCTCACATATGCTTTCTTGATGTCGGAACGTTGGCCAGCAACGGCGCGGCCGCCTTTACGGATTGTGCGCTTTGCTTTGCCTTTAACGTTTACGATGTTCACCTCAACCACGCTGACCTCGAACTGAGCGGCCACCGCAGCAGCCACCGTGTGTTTGTTGGCGTCGGCCGGTACGTCAAAGACGTAGACCGTTTTGCTCAGGGCTAAACCGTAGGTTTTTTCGCTCAGGCGCGGGCGGAGCAATGTCGTTTTACTCATTACTTTTTACCTCCGAGCCATGCAGTGATACTGTCCAGCGCTTTTTCGCTTATCACCATGCTGTCGGCGTTCATGATGTCGAATACATTGAGGTAGTTGGCCTGCACAATGTGTACATTTGGCAAGTTGCGTGTAGCGCGCTCGGCGAGGTCGTCTTTCAGGCTCACCACGACGAGCACTTTGCCGGTTGCTTCGATTTTATCCAGCAGCTTCACTACCGGTGCGGCCTTGCCCTCTTTGCATTCGAAGGTTTCGATAACGCGCACGCGGTTTTCGCTGGCTGCCAGGCTCAAGGCTTGGCGCAGCGCTTGGCGCTTGGCGTTCACATTAACTTTGATGGTGTAGTTTTCGTTGCCGGTCGGGCCAAAGGCAACACCGCCGCCCCGCCAGATGGGGTTACGGCTAGAGCCGAAACGGGCGCGACCGGTGCCCTTTTGCTTCCAGGGCTTCTTGCCACCACCACTAACAAGGCCGCGGGTTTTGGTTTGCGCCAAGTTGTCGCGGCCGTTAGCGAGGTATGCAGTGTAAGCGAGCTTGAGGAGCTCGTGGTTCTCTGGCATGACGGCAAAAACGGCCTTTGGCAGCGTTGCGGCGGTCGCGGCTTTGGTGCCGCCCTTAGTAAAAGTCGGAACGCTCATTACTTGGCCTCCTTGATAATGACGATGCCCTTGCGCGGACCAGGTACAGCACCGGTTACGCCAATGACGCCCAGTTCAGTATCGACAAACGCGACCTTCAGGTTTTTAACCGTCACTTGCTCGTGACCCATTTGGCCGGCCATCTTCTTGCCCTTGAAAATTTTCTGAGGGTACATGCTGCCAATGGAACCGACACGCCGGTAGCTGCGGCCACCGTGCGTCTTGCGTCCGCGGTGGAAGTTGTGACGCTTGATAGTGCCAGCCCAGCCTTTACCTTTGCTGGTGCCGGTTGCGTCGATTTCGTCGCCAACTGAAAAGACCTCGGGGTTAATCGTTTCGCCAACCTTGAGGTCTTCAGTTATTTCGGGAACGCGGAATTCGCGGACAATCTTCGGCATAATTTCGATGCCAGCCTTGGCAAAGTGGCCCACCTGGGGCTTATTGACGTTTTGCTTTTTTGCTTCCTCAAAACCGATCTGTACGGCGGCATATCCGTCGGGGTCAGCGGTTTTGACCTGTGTAATGACACAGGGACTAGCGGAAAGCAAGGTAACAGCTTGCACGGCACCGTCTTCTGCGGTGGTGCTCGTCATGCCGACCTTTCGGGTGATGAGTGCTTTCATAGTGTCTCCGGCGGCGCTTAAAGCTTGGCAGCGCACGGCTCGTTATCCTGCGGCCGGATTCTTATGTCTGACATAAAAATGCTCGGCTCCGGGCGGTTTCTCATCTGTTAGACTCGACCTTCCCAAATCACCAAGTACAGGAAATTTGATATACCAATACATCTTAACAGAGGACGTCACCTCTTGTCAATATGTAGACAATTTTACTTCAATACATATGTGCATGATAGTGCCTATGTCCATTACCGCCGCTTGCCGATGAATCTTTCTAGCATTGCGTCTGTTGCTGCTTTGCCGAAGGTCGCGCCATACAAGTTTATAAAGTGACGCCCGGCAAGTGAAAGTTCAGCATGGGGTGGGCCTTTATGCAATAGCCAACGACTTTGCACGTACTTTGCGGCGATTGCTCCGGCATCGCGGAGATCGCTCGCACTATATTCAGCAAGTTGATAGTTAGTAACAGTAAATCCGGCGTACGGATCATACCGCAGGTGTAACCTCTTGTAGTCGGGCACCAGCCCTCGCCGGGCCAATTCTACGCAGGCATGTATAAGGCCCTCGAAGTGTGTCCGGGGTATAGCGTCCACTTCAGTGGGAGTAAGTTCATCAAAGACTTTTCCGGGGACAGGCTCTACTATGGCTGCGCCATAACCGTAAGAAGTACCCGTTATCATTTGTTCGAGGCCGGCTACCCCAATCCCGCGCAGCAAGGGTATCAGTAGATGAGTAACTGCAAGAGAGCCTTCAGCACTCGAAACGTCAGGTGGCAGCGACCCACGACTGTCGGTGTAAGGCAGCTTCATGAGTGTGCCGTCATTCATTTTGTATACAATATTTTGACCATCAGTTCTAACATAGCCAGGTATAGACTCTGGGGGGAACTCTGCGCTAAGTAAACCCTCTATATGAGTAGCAGCGTCCCTATACGGATCGAAGCTAGGCAGGGGAGGAGGCAGGATCTCTCCTTGATCTGTTTTGTCTAACCCGAAACCCTCTCTAACTGCCGGATTGGTAAGGTCGATACGGGTGGTTATTGACGTCCTATCATAGGCATCGGGATCCCCACCAGTGGCAGTATTAGCCCTCTCCAACGACGAAATGGCTTGGGCGGTTGTGTCGAGCTGCTTGCCATGCTGGTCTAAGAATTCGACATGTGCTTCACCTACCATACGATCTAGTATGCGCAGTATTGCTGGGTGGATAACCGCACTGCTAATACTCGTTGCACCTTGGCGGTCAACTTCGGCGGCAAAAGCTTTTCTCAGTGCGGTCGCACGGCCCTGGCCGCGCACCTCTTCATTTACATACACCATCTCCACCTCAGCAGTGCGCGTTTCCGGGTCTACATTGCCACTTATAGAGCCGCCGCGTGTAACAATAGTTATTTCGTGCTTATCTGGTTCGTGCCATACGAAGGTGGGGTGAGCGTCGCCTGTCTGGGGACTTGCCGTTTCGCCAGGCTGCTGTTCCCTGTTCCCGTCATCTCCCTCTGGCTCATCCATTCTTCCTCGAAGTGGCGGATCCACCGGCGGGGGTGGGGTCAGATTGCCCGCGTCAGCTGGCGGGGATGCGGGCGGTCTGTCACTCGTCCGTTCATCGTCCGCATTGCGAGCCTGTCCATCTTCTTTCGCTGTGTGGGTATACGGATCGGAAGACTCGTCACCAATCGCTGAGAAGTGGCTTTGGGCTGAATAGCCGGGAGTGATCGGACTCAGCTGGTCTTCCCCTGTCAGCATCTCTAGAGAGGAATACGACTCAAAAGGGGGCGTGATAATGTTGTGTGGAGGATGGGAAAAACGTGGTGGGCCTGTATAGGGCCTATAACTCTCATATTCTCGATCGCCGAATTCCATTACTACCTCTTGTACTGCCAATTTTGTAGTAGCAATATCTCACGGCTTCCGAATCAAAACAAGTACGACAGCTTTTTTAAAAACTAATGTAGAGACCGTACGGCGCGAAGTAGCCGACGAGCATCGCGACGAGTAATATAGCATATTCTATTTTGCGGTCCAGCTGGAAGTGCTCATGGCTGGCGAATAGTAGGCCGATGAACAAGCCGACCGGCAGCGGGATATTCATGCTGTTGCCGTGGGACAATTTGACCCACAGCGAACCCAGAATGACATACAGCGCCAACTTTAACAGGTACACGCCATCAAGTTCCTGTGCGCCGCTCTTTTTGCCGGCTATTTTCTTTTTTGGTTTAGCCATTAGCTTTATTAAAGCGTACGCTGCCCGCAAATGCAACTAGGACAGAATACCGTGCGCTAATGCTTGTTTGAGCGCCTTATGGAACTGCGAGTGCGGTGGTGAGGGTAGGTTTTGAGCGCTGAACCAACCGAGTTCTTCTATTTTGTGTGGTTCACCAATGCGCACGGCTTTCGGATTGACACGGACGGCATGCAAGAGGCAGATCCAGTGCGTGCTTACGCCCTACTGCACTCGATGTACTTCGTAGGCAGTAAGAAATTTGACATCGAACGCCTCCACGCACAGCTCTTCGCTCACTTCGCGGCGGACGGCATCTTCGATAGATTCGCCAAACTCAAGTGCGCCGCCGGTAATGTCCCAATTCCCTTGCTCGTCGCGGGCTTTTGGCCCGCGTTTTTGCAGAAGAATCCGACCATGGCCATCGTGCACAATGGCCGCCACCGTTACGCCGATATGGTCGATGCCGCGGCGAAGGTCAATGTGGTCGGGTGCTGGAGTGGTGGGTGTACTCATGCAGCTATAGTAGCAGGTTGGATTGCCAGGTGTATACCGCGCGGTTGGCGCTCGTTTACAATGCGCAAAATGGCAGAGATGGTCCAGGCCTGGCCCGGTTCCGGTGTGTTCGCGGCGCCGAAGGTGTGGAACTGCGGCTCGTCGGGATGTTCGCTGCGATAATGGTACTTTACTTTGCCGTCCCGGTTTACCAGGAAAAATTCGTAGAATTCACCGGCGCGGAACACCGCCCGCAGCAGCCGGTTTTCCAGCTCTGCCGCTTCGTGGATGTAGCCGTGTAGTTGGAGCCCGCAGGCCACTGCGTGCGTTTCGCACGGCCAGGTAACCAGGCTGCCGTGATAGTCGGCAAACGGCATAAGGTCGGCGTGCTGAAGCGACCGCAGGCGAATACCGGCGTCGGTTAGAAATTCATGTTCCATGAGCCGTCCGACGATGGGCTCGACGTACTGCCGCCGGGAGTCTTCAGGCAGATCAAGCAACAGCCGGGAGTTAAGCAACGCGCCGGCGTTGGATGTGAGCGTGGCAATCTGCCGCATGGCTCCCTGTTCGTCGCGGTCGCAGCCCATGGCAAAGTATCGTTCTCCCGGCATCCACAGCCGTTCGACCACTTGCTGTTGCACGGCTGCCGCAAGGGTTCGCCAGGCTTGGCTCTCTTCTTCGCTCGTGGCAAGTTGGGTGGCAGCACCAATGAGGGCGTCGTAGGCATAGCCTTGCACTTCTACTGATGCGATGCCACCGTCGGCATTGGCTGCTGTGCCATCGAGGTGTAGATAGGCATGGTCAGAATCTTTCCAGGCTTGATAGGGTAAGCCGCGAGGATTGAGGCGCTTGAATTCCAGGAGTTGCCACTGCGAAGCTCGTACTTTGTCGGCGATCCAGCGGGCCCCGGCGCGAACGCATTCGCGCATGGTTGTTTCGTGCCCGTCGTGAGTGGTGACGCGCTCATCGAGCAAGTCTGCTCCGTAGCGATCGCAGTAGTGGCACACGGCGCGCACAAACAGCGGCGTGGCGTCCACGGTGCCGTAATAGCGGAGCTCGTCGCCGGTGCCGCCCCAGTTAGGACTCAGCATGGCGAGCACGTGCTTGGCAGTGTCCGTCACTTCCTCACCATTAAAGCGAGTCCGGCGATACTCGTGGTGGATTTTGCCAACTTCTTCTTCGCGCTCACTGTTAAAACTAGTACCTTGCAGCCGAGCCAAGCTCAGCAAGATTTCTTTGCTGAGGGCGGCGTTCGCCTCCAGCAGGTCTTCCGCAACGGTTACCGAATCCCTTCCAAAAATAGCAAACTGATAGTTTGGCCCGGTACTGGCATACACACCGTACCCTTTCGGGGCACGGATGAGTGCCATAAGTCGGCCAGACAGGCCCGACGCATCAGTTTCATAAAAATGCCGGATCATCTCCCGCCGCGTTTCCATAGGCAACGCAGCCCATTCCTGTGCGTTCTCAAAGGTCACCGCTACCTCCTTTGTCAGTGTTATTAATACTTCTTATGTTTAGTGTGGCACAAAAGGAGAACCGGGTCTAGACAAAAATTAAAAATGGGTGGGTATGCACCGGTCGGGTTACGTGCGCTTCGCGCTGGCGATCCGGGCGTAAAGCGTGAGATATCGTTCCGCCATGCGAGTGGCCGTAAAGTGTTTTTCTACATGGGCGCGGCAGGCTTGACGGGCAATCGTGTCAATTTTAGCCACTGCCTGCACCATTTCGTCTATTGTGTCGCAGAGCATGCCGGTTTGACCATCTTTGATAATTTCAGCCATCGAGCCGCGGCGGAGCGCAATCACCGGCGTGCCAACGGCCATCGCTTCAATATTGGTGAGACCAAAGGGCTCTTCCCATTTGATGGGTGTGAGGAGGGCGCGCGCCCGCTGCAGCATGCGGATTTTCTGCTTCTGGCCCAGCTCGCCCACAAATATAATTTGCCTGCCGTCGATATGCGGCCGCACCTGCGTTTCGAAAAATTCGCGCTCGAACTCGTTTATTTTGGCAGCCATTACCAGCCGGCTGCCGGTGCGCTTGGCCACCTCGATAGCTTCGAGCGGCCCTTTTACCGGCGAAAATCGGCCCAAAAACGCAAGATAGTCATCGGGCTTGGGGTTAAACGAAAACTCACGGAGGTCCAGGCCATGATACACCGTGCCTGCATAGTGCAGCCGTGGCAGTGGCTTGCGCTGCGACTTGCTGATGCTTACCACCGGCATGTGGCGATACAAATCGTACATCGTGCGCTCGCAGGAATTGTCGAGCACCCAGTGTATGGTGGTAATCATCGGCTGTTTGATAAGTTCTTTAAACAGCAGCGCTTGCCACCCGATGTGGTTATGAATGATGTCGAATGTCTCTGTTTGCAGGTAGTTGACGACTTTTGCCAGGCAGCGGTAGGTATATGCTTCGCGCAGTCGCTTTGTGCCAGACGAGCCGAAGGCCTTGGGAATAATGGGAATAAGGCGGCCAGAGATGTGGGAATCGCCGCTGGCAAACACCGATACGTTATGCCCGAGCCGGTGCAATTCCTCGGCCAATGTATACACTACCCGTTCCGTGCCGCCATATTTTCTTGGCGGAACCCGTTCCTCAAACGGTGCTAGCAGCGCTATGTTCATATACCCCCTCTTTTGTACCCCACAAAAACAAAGAAGCCCGTTCGTTTGGGCTTCTTTGGTATTACATTTTGATCTCTACGTCGCACCCTGCAGGTAACGACAGATTCATCAGGCTATCTATCGTTTTCGGCGTCGGCTCGGTTACGTCGATGAGCCGTTTGTGCACGCGCATTTCAAACTGCTCGCGACCTTTTTTGTACACGTGCGGGCTTTTTACCACCGTAAACGTGCTGCGGTCGGTTGGCAGCGGAATTGGGCCGGCGATGGTAGCGCCGGTGCGCAGTGCCGTGTCGACAATTTGCTTCGCCGCTTGGTCGATAACCTTATGGTCGTAGGCCTTCAGGCGGATACGAATCCTTTGCTTTTGGTCATTTTTGGGTTCTGCAACCACTTACTTACTCCTTATGTGCGATGCTGTAACCTCTGCAAGCTCTAGGGCTGGCTGAGTTCTCAGCATAATATTGTTAGTAGGACTATTATACCGTTTGGAGCGGGATATGGCAAGAAAGCTTGTCCAAAAAAAGACACCCCAGTTTTACCCGGGGTGTCTTGGTGGGTAGTGAAGACCGCTATTTAACGATCTTGGTTACAACACCGGCGCCAACAGTGCGGCCGCCTTCGCGGATTGCGAAGCGCAGACCGTCGTCCATGGCGATTGGCTGGAGCAACTTCACCTTGAAGGTGACGGTGTCGCCCGGCATGACCATTTCCTTGTCGGCTGGAAGTTCAACTTCGCCGGTTACATCCGTAGTGCGGAAGTAGAACTGCGGCTTGTAGCCCTTGAAGAATGGCGTGTGGCGACCACCTTCTTCCTTGGTAAGGATATACACCTCAGATTCAAACTCGGTGTGCGGGGTAATGCTACCCGGCTTAGCCAGAACCTGGCCGCGCTCGATGTCATCGCGCTCGATACCGCGAAGCAGTACACCAACGTTGTCGCCAGCTTGACCTTGGTCGAGGTTCTTCTTGAACATCTCAACACCGGTAACGACGCTCTTGCGGGTGTCGTGCAGGCCGACAATTTCGACTTCTTCGTTGACCTTAACGATACCCTGCTCGATACGGCCGGTGGCAACGGTGCCACGGCCCTTGATGCTAAAGACGTCTTCGATAGGCATCAGGAATGGCTTGTCGAGGTCACGCTTTGGTTCCGGTACGTTGTCGTCGATAGCCTTAACCAGCTCCATAATGGCGTCTTCGTTGGCAGCGTCTCCTTCGAGTGCCTTGGTGGCAGAACCGCGGATGATCGGCGCGTTGCGGTCAAAGCCGTTCTTTTCCAGCAGGTCGCGAATTTCTTCTTCGACCAGCTCGACCAGTTCGGGGTCGGCGAGGTCCATCTTGTTGAGGAAGACCAAGATGTACGGTACGCCCACTTGCTTGGCAAGCAGGATGTGCTCCTTGGTTTGCGGCATCGGGCCGTCGGCAGCGGACACGACCAGGATCGCACCGTCCATCTGGGCAGCGCCGGTGATCATGTTCTTCACGTAGTCGGCGTGGCCCGGGCAGTCGACGTGCGCATAGTGGCGCTTGTCGCTCGAGTACTCGACGTGCGAGGCGGCGATGGTCACCGTCTTGTTGGCGTCGCGGACGGTGCCGCCCTTGGTGATTTCGGCATAGGAC
>DATGEW010000030.1:0-8303 GCA_035309745.1 Saccharimonadales bacterium (SeqCode) | reverse complement strand
CTTGCCACGACGTTTCACGACAACTATGTCACCGCCAGCAGCGTGGTCTAAGGCATCTGCAAGGTTAGCGCGTAAATTTGCCATATTCGTTTCCATGACACTCATATAAACATCCTTTCATGTACATATTTAGTGTACATGAATGGTCCTACTCGTGTCAACCTGCGTCAAGCAAAAAGACCTTTCGTTTGGCGAAAAGTCTCAATTTGCAACCCTCGTATTCTCTAAGGGTCCCAGTGGCAACGATTATCGCTATACCGCGGTATAGTCGAACAGAATGCTGGCTGCTCTAGATTACTCCTTTTGTCTCGTTGGGATTTGACCCACCATCCTGCCATTAATAAAAGGAGCACCAGAATAGCTATCGTAAGCCCAATAAATATAAAGTTTTTTCGGGGTTTATTGGGTTTACTCATACTAAATATTATGCCTAAAAATAAGCACTTTACTATAAGTGCTTATGCCATGGTGGAGCTGGCGGGTACTGCCCCCGCGTCCATCGGTTTATCTGGTTAGTCTATCCTACAGGCTTAGGTCGTTTAGCAATTCGGGAAATAATGGCTGAACGGCCAAAACATCATTTCCTATAGTCCGAAGTCTTAATGCGCGCTGTGGACAGGAGCGCGCAAGCATCCAGATGTATGAAACGCATCGTTCTACCTGGAATCGACCGAAGCGTTGCTGCGAAATAATTTACGCAGCGAGAGCAAAGTCGGACTTACGTGCGGTAAGCACGTTGTCGATCATTGCGGTCAACTTAGATTTGGCATCTATAGTTTGGTTTGCCTATAACGCTGACAAGCGGCCTGCTGATCTAACCGATAAAGTCCAATGTCGAGCATAATTTCAGCCCCACATGCCGGGCAGCCGTTGGCGCCCAGAATTTATATTATACCACAAACAGTAGCATAATTAACAGCGTGCCGGCACGGTGTGTGGCATGTGGGCTACGATTCTCATGTGGTGACGGTGCTAAACGAATGGTCGCACGCGAATGGCCGTCCTGGCGCGCAGGTATATTCGTGCAGCGTGGCCAACGCTTCGTTCAGCAGTTGACGCTGTTTGTCGGTAAGCGTGTCGAACATGGGCGCATGGTATTGAGTGAGCACGTCCATTGCCGCCTCGGTTATTTTTACGCCTTTGGCCGTGGGAATGGTGATGTGCTCGCGCCGGCTCTTCGGATTTACCCGGATGGCCAGCAACCCCTTTTCGCACAGCAGTTTAATTTGCCGGCTGACACTGGCCTCGGTCTGGCCCAACCGTTCGGCGAGCGTGCGCTGCTGGACGTGAGGCGTCTTTTGTAAAATGAGGAGCAGCCGGAACTGCGACATCCCAATACCCAGACGCTCCTGCAGTACTTGGTCGGACTGACGCATAATAATGGTCGCAGTGTGCGTGAGTAAATAACCAGTGGTAAGGACGGGGCCCATTACGGCTCCTTTCGGATTGTTATGTGCTCGTTGCTGTAGGTGGGGAGGTTAGCTTTTGTCTTGCAAAATAATATGAGTGTTTACTCACATTTTATCCCACGGCATTGTGTTATACAACTGCACCCACTGCTCGAGCGTGAGGCTTTGGGCGCGCGTATTGGGCGCAATCCCGGCTTGCACAAGGAGCGAGGTAATGGCTTCGCGGTCCATGTGCAGTCCGGCCCCCAGTGAGTTCACGAGCGTTTTGCGCCGCTGCGAAAAACCGGCTTTTACCAGGCGGAAAAAGAGCTTGGTACTCACGTCCGCCAGCGGTTGCAGGCGGCGGTGTAATATGAGTATCTGCGAATCCACTTTGGGCGGTGGCGTAAACAGTGCTGCCGGCACCACCCGGCCCAGTCGTGCCTCGCAGTAGAATTGGACACTGACGCTGAGCAAACTCATCTGCCCGGCTGGCGCGCATACCCGTTCGGCCACTTCTTTTTGCACTAATAGCGCGGCGCGCGAAAATGGGTTGCGGCTTTCGCACAGCAAGCGCAGTACATTGCTCGTAAGGTAATACGGGATATTGGCAGCAACTTTGTAGCCGGGCGGGAGTATACCTAGGTCGAAGCGCAAAATATCCTCATGCACCACAGTCAGGTTACCGGTTGGCACGCGGCGGGGCAGCTCGCGGGCGAGGACGGGGTCGAGCTCCACCGCAATCACTTGCTGGGCGGATTGCACCAGTTGAGCGGTCAGCGCGCCGGGCCCCGGCCCAATTTCGAGCACCGTATCGGCAGCGCTGAGTTCCACCGCGTCGCACATCGCCTGCAAGCTGGCGTCGTCGTCCAACCAGTGCTGGCCGAGCGATTTTTTGGTGGGAGGTGAAGCGTCCATGTTGCCTATATTACCAGTTGTGGTAGCTATACCAATGGTTATAGGCGGCGCTCCAGCTGCCGTAGCGGCCGTCGGCGTAGCTGGTGGCCCAGCGCAACTGCGTGACGGCGCTGGTTTGCCAGTCGCCGCCAAAGGCGGCCATTTTACTGCCCGGCGTAGCCTGGCCCAGGCCGTAGCCCAGGTTCGACGGGATAGAGGCCGGCGCGTACGGCGGGCAGTAGCCTACCTGGCCCTGCAATTTGGTCGGGCACCAGCCCGATTCGTGGCTCACGATGTAATCCACGTACGGATAGTCGGCCGCGCTAATGCCGGCGGCAGCCATCACGGCCTGTTTGTCGGCCGGAATTTGCACGGCCTTGCCGCGGGCGATAATTTCATTTACCGCCTGTACTGTTACAACTTCCTGGATTTCTTTGCGCGACACTTCTTTGCCATTTTCCAGCTGCACCTGGTACGTCACCAGTTTCTGGCCGTCACTGCCCTGCTGGCGAACAGCAGTGGTGCCAAAGGTGAGGCTGTCGTCTTCAATAATTTGCGTGTCGTGCGGAATCCCCACGGTTTGCGTCACGATGGTAGTGCCCTTGCGTAAAATGAACACCTGCATGTTGGCAGTAATAACAGTGTTGGCACTCGGTTGGAGCGTATCGCTGTGCTGGAGCTTTAACCCGCGTTCGGCCATCAGCTGGCCGACGGTAGTAACGTGCGTGCGCATCGTAACCGATGTGCCGTAAATGTTCACATTCACCGGCGTGGCGCGGCTAATTACCACTCGCTCGCCAATCGAACCTTCGGTCAAAAAGTTGTCGGTGGGCAGCAGCGACAAATTATCTTCCGGATACACCTGTATGCCGGCCTGCTCTACAATACTGCGCGGCGTGGTCGCTGCCGAGTAAGCAAACGTTTTTTTGGTGCCGTCTACAATCGTGACAGGCACGGCGCGATAAACATTGATGCGAAAATTGTCGGTCACAATTTGCGTGTTCGGATCCGGCTCTACTACATCACCCTGGTTAAGCCTGATGTTCGCTTTTTTGATCGCCTCGGCCACCGTGCCGGCGCGCGTCGGCAACGTTTGCTCTTTGTGGTCGTGCGTAATAATGACGATGTGTGTGTCGGTGGATTGCAGCCGCGGGCTACCGCCGTTAAACGCCAGCACCGTAGCCAGCGTGAGCAGCACCAGGAGTCCAAAGGTAATAAGCGGTATGGTAAACGCCGGGTGGCGACTCACCCGTTTGAAGGCCCGCACTTTTTTGCGGTGCACGACCGTATATTTTTTGAAGCGGCGAAATGGCATGCGCATATACAAAGCGTGTCTCTTACCAGAAACTACCCCTTATTGTAACAGAGGCCAACAAGCCACAGCTAGCCGGCGGCCTGCGGGTACAAGCCGTGGCGCCGGATATAGGCCAGCATCCCCGGAGTAAAGCCGGCGATTCGTTCACCGCTGCGAATACGCGACGAAGCGAGGTCAGCGTGTTCCGTCGCGATCAGCGTATAGCGGGGCGTCACGCCTGCAGCCTCGCCCACTTTGCCCAGCAGGCATACTATTTTTGTAAATGAGTCTTCTCCGCGCAGCCCCACCGCGAGCGGCATGACTTGTAGCAGCCGGCCTACGTCCGGCCAGTGGTCAAGCATGGCCGGCACTACATCCGAGCCGATTAACAGCGTTAACTCGGCGTCCCCAAGCAATCGCTGTAACTCGGGCAAGGTATGCTGCACGGTAAAACGTGCGCTCTCCAGCATAACGACACGCAGCTCCGGCAGCGGCGCAACAGCTTGCTGCAACAATGCCATGCGGTGGGCGAGGTCGGTCACCTGGCCTTTGCCCCGCGGGTAGCGTTCCGGCACGATCACGACTTCGTCGAGCTCGCACGTAGCCAGAGCCTGCCGGCAAAATGCCACATGCCCCGGATGCACCGGATCGAACGTCCCCGCATATACTCCCACACGCCGTACCCTCGTCATGCCCTCATACTAATCATGAGGCCGGAAGGTGTCAACCAACCGTACCCAAACGCAAAGCGATAATACGGGCTAGAGTTTTTTGAGCGGCGCGAACGCGATGTCCAACTTCTTGACGCCCTTGCCCTTAAAGAAAATGCTGGCGTTGTCGCCCTCAATCTCAACCACGGTGCCAATGCCAAACACCGGATGCTGCACTTTATCGCCTTCGGCCAGCTCGGGCACGTACTGCGCGTCGCCGTCCACGACGTATCGAGGTTCGTTTGGGGTTGGCATGCCGGTTCCCGTGAACGTGGGAGACGCCGCCGAAGCGGGACTGAAGGCGCTACTGCCAAAAGCGTATGGTTCGCTCGGCTGGAATTCGGCGTCGATTTCGCTTAAAAAGCGGCTCGGCGGGTTGTGCTGGGCGCCGCCGTACAGCATGCGGCTGGTAGCGTAGGTCATGTATAGCTCTTCGCGGGCGCGGGTCATGCCCACGTAACACAAACGGCGTTCTTCTTCCATTTCAAACTGGTCGTACAGCGCGCGGGTGTGCGGGAAAATGGTCTCTTCCATGCCAATCATAAACACCACCGGGAATTCCAGGCCTTTGGCGGCATGCAGCGTCATGAGCGTGACCGCGTTGCCGTCAAAGTTAGCTTGGTCGACATCGCTCACCAGCGCCACTTCTTCCAAAAAACCAGCGAGACCGAGGTCTTGGTACTCCTGCGCCACCCCCAGCAATTCTTTTACGTTTTCCTGGCGCGATTCGGCCTGCGGCGTGCCGTCATCCAGGTAATGCAGGTAGTCGATGCGCCGGATAAGACTATCGATAATGCCCGCCGGGGGCGTGGTGTCGATGAGCTCGCGCAGCCGTGCCAATATGTCGCCCAACTCGCCCAGGCCGTTGCGCGCCTTAGCCGTCAGTGTGCCGCAGGTGCCCACCTCGGTAAGCGCTTCCAGCAACCGTTTGCCGGTAGCTTCCTGCCACTCGTAAAAATTCTGGATACTTTTTGGCCCGATACCGCGCGCCGGTACGTTCACGATACGCGCAAAACTGATGCGGTCCTCCGGCTGGTACACAAGCCGCAGGTAGGCCATAAGGTCTTTAATTTCTTTGCGGTCGTAAAAACGCTGGCCACCCACGATGCGGTACGGAATGCCGTAATGGATAAACGTCTCTTCTACCGAGCGGCTCTGCGCATTCGTACGGTATAACACGGCGAAGTGGTTGAACCGCCGGTAGCCCGCGTCCACGGCGTTTTTAATGCGCCGCACAATCGCCTCGCCTTCGGCCCGCTCACTGCCCACTTGTACCATTTGCACCGGCATCCCCAAACCTGCTTCGGTCCACAACTTTTTGTCGCTGCGCTGCTGATTCTTGGTGATCACCGCGTGCGCCGCGTCCAAAATCGCCTTGCTGCTGCGATAATTTTGTTCCAGTTTAATCACCGTACAATTGGGGTAGTCGTGTTCAAAATTTAAGATGTTGCGGAAATCAGCGCCGCGCCAGCTATAAATAGAGTTATGTACAACGATGCCACCCGCAATATAGTTGTGTACTTGGTCGATATCCAGATCGTACACCGGGCCCTCGTAGGGAATGCGGGCGACGTCCACTACCTGGTCGGAGGTTACCTGGCTGCCCGCCAGCACTGGCAACTCCATTCCGGGGTGGATTTGGCCCGCTGGCATAAATAAAAACTTGTCCTGGGTAATAAAACTATATCTGTTGATACGCACGCTCTCGCCCAGCTCTGACAGCAATTGTTGCAGGCGCTCTTCTATGGCACCGTAATCGAGCTTGTGCAGTTCGCTGCGGAATGTTCCGGCCCGCCCAGCGCGGATAGTAGAGCCGGCCTGCTCGAAAGGAGCAAGTGCTTTACGGCTCGTGGTATTCACTGAAAGTCGGCTCGCCGACCATGCGCTGGCACCCGACTTGCGTTTGTCGCCAAACAGCACCACATTTACATTCAAAGCCGTCTTGCCGTTCCGGCTCGTCGCCTGCGGAATAAAATGCGGCTGTGAATCGGTTTTGCTCCAGCGTGCAAAAAGCAGATGGTTGGGCGTGCAGCGTACTGTTTTGCCCGAAGCCGTGGTGATTTCCACGAGATCGCCGGCGAAGTTAAATGTCCGGCGGCGCAGCACCCGGAATGTGTGCGAAGAGCCGTAACCACTCGCCGACTGCACGGTTTCACCCGCGCGCATGTCCTGGATCGGCTTCGGGCCATCAATAGTTTGTATAAGCGTATCACCCGGAAAGCATTGCCAGTCGTCCCCAACGACGGCGATATTTTTGCTGGCGTTCGTCAGCAGCTTTACCAGTTTGTACTGGGCGGTGTTAGTGTCCTGGTACTCATCTATCATGATGTATTTAAACTGGGATTGCCATTTGGCTCGGATCTCTTTTTGGGTCTGCAGCAGGTGCACGGTGCGATTTATAAGGTCATCGAAATCGAGCGCGCTCGCTTCTTTAAGCGCGTGTTCGTACAGCGGATATACCTTGGCGGCTGCACGCTGCGCTGGCGACGAGCCGGGCATATCGGCATATTCGGCGGGCGTGGTCATATCGTTTTTGGCACTGCTGATAATGCCGGAAATCATTCGCGCCGGAAAGCTCTTTTCATCTATATGTGCCAGCTTGCTCGCCTGTTTTACTGCCGCCTGGCGGTCGGACTCATCAAAAATAACAAAACTGCGCGGCACGCCAATATACTCGCCGTCTTGGCGCAGCAGCCGCACGCAAATAGAGTGGAACGTGCCCATAAACGGCATAAAACCGCGGTTGTCGGCGCTCTGTCCCAGCAGCTGTGCCACACGCTCGCGCATTTCTTTGGCCGCTTTGTTGGTGAAGGTTACGGCCAAAATATTGAACGGCGTGGCCTTGTGCGCGGCAATAATGTAGGCGATGCGGTGGGTGAGCGTTTTAGTCTTGCCGCTCCCTGCGCCGGCCTGAATCAGCAGCGGCCCTTCGGTGGTTTCGACGGCGCGTTGCTGTTCGGGATTCAAGCCAACCAGCAAGTCTTCTATCACTGAGGTATTGTAGCAAACCCTGGCTGCCGGCGGCGGGCTAAGCCATCTCTTTGAGCACGTCGTCCAGGGTATTGTAAGTGTGCTGCATACCTTCTTCCATGCCACTGGCAATCATGCCGTCGCGATCGGCCACGCTCATAAAGACACTCTCGACGCGCATGTGTGTCTTCCCATCTTTTTCAGTCAGCATCATTTTGTCGAGGGATACATGGCCTGGCTCGGGCATGCCGTCGAATTCAAAGGTCTGGATGGTGAGCTCGGGCGATACACGGTGAAAACTGCCGTGGAAGGCAAACGTTTTCCCGTCCTTATCTCTCTGCACAAAACGCCAGGCACCGCCGTCGCGGGCATCGAGCAGTTCAACACTCACCTCGTAGCCCGGACCAACCCACCACCTTTTCACCAGCTCCTTCTCGGTAAATGCACGGAACACTTTATCCCGCGGCGCGTCAAAATCACGCTCAATCACGACAAAGGGCTCGCCTGGGCGGGTGGTAACAGTTGCTTTATTCATATATCCTCCTTTAATACGTTTTCTAATGCATCCATGCGGTAGTTCCACAGCGCCTCGTACTGGGCCAAATAGTTACTCGCGTCGGCCAGTGTTTGCGGCGCAATCCGTACAATCTGTTCCTTACCCCTCCGTTCTTTTACAATAAGCTTGGCCTTTTCCAACACCTGCACGTGCTTGGCGACAGCGGCGAACGAAATGCGATATTGCGCGGCAATCTGCCTTATGGAATATTGCGCGCTCCTGTCTATGAGCCGCCGCAAAATATCCCGCCGGATCGGATCTGCCAGCGAGCTAAAAATGCCATCCAAATACGCACTTTGTTCAACCATATGGTTTAATGTACCAAAGCCCGCACTCCTGCGTCAAGTTTTTGTATGAGCGCACATTAAAAGAACGCCTCTTTGTGTACAGGCGTTCCTTTTTGCGCTTAAACTCTGGAAGCTAGACGTCTTTGTTATTCCGCGACCAGCCGGCGGGCCGTGGCCAAAATGGCGCTGGCCAATGCCTCC
>DATGEW010000029.1:0-4825 GCA_035309745.1 Saccharimonadales bacterium (SeqCode) | reverse complement strand
TCATGATGATGGAGCTGTACAAAGAGCGGGGGATTAATCCGTTCGGCCCCATCGGCATTATGATTCTGCAGATTCCCATTCTTATCGGGCTGTACAGCGGCCTGCGCCGGGTGTTGAACGACCCGCACCAGCTGGTAACCTTTGCCTACCCCGGCCTGCAACACTTGCCCTGGATGAAAGACCTCGCGGCCAACATCCACCGTTTTGATGCGACCCTGTTTCATGTCGTTGACCTGACGCGCAGCGCGCTCGGGCCGAAAGGTTTGTACTGGCCGGCCATGATTATCGTGCTGGGCAGCGCCGTGGTGCAGTTCTACCAGAGCAAGCAGCTCACGCCCACTACCAAAGACTCACGTTCGCTCAAAGATATCCTGAAAGATGCCAGCAGCGGGCGGCAAACCGACCAGTCCGAGGTCAATGCGGCCGTTGGCCGTAGCACACGCTTCCTGCTCCCGGTTATGGTCTTTTTGTTTACCGTAAACCTGCCATCGGCGTTGGGCTTGTACTGGCTGACTGGTGGCGTGGTGGCCCTCGTGCAGCAATGGTGGCTGCTCCGTGAAGACGCCGAAGAAATGGAAGCCGAAGCCGCCCCAGCCAAAGGCGGCAAACCGGAAATAATCGAGGGGGAAGTTGTACCACCCGCACCCGCAGCGTCCAGCAAGCCGGCCAAGAAAAAGCCCGCCAAAAAGAGTGGTAATCGGAGGAGAAAATAATGGAAGAAGCGATTCGCTACGCGAAAAAGTACCTCGAAGATTTACTGTCGTTTTTTGGGCTCAATACCGACGTCCACGCCACCGCCGAGGACGACGTTATCGAGCTCGACGTGCCATCCACCCACCTGAACGGCTTTCTCATTGGCCAAAAAGGCGAAAACATGCGCTCCATGCAGTTTCTCACCAGCAACGCGCTTAAAAACCAGGGCTATGAATATACCCGGGTAAACATCGATGTAGCCGACTATAAAAAGCAGCGCGCCCAGCGCCTCAGCGATCGTGCCGAGGCCTGGATGAAGCAGGTAAAAGAGAGCGGTGAACCCATGGAGCTCAAACCCATGAACGCCGCCGACCGCCGCACCGTGCATAAATTAGCCCAGGAGTGGGGTGTGGAAAGCGACTCCGCCGGCGAAGGCCGGGATCGCCACATCATACTCAAGCCCAGCGAATAGTTAACCGAGGATATCTTTACGCGCCTATATACTTTACAGACCCATTAACTTAATAACTGCCCTTCCGCGAGATTGAATTAAGAATCTCTTGCGCCAGTGCCAATCAAATGGAATGTGAAGGTAGTAGGGTCATCCTTCTTTGATAGGCCAATGTCTTTTCGTATCGCAAGCACCAGACTCTTCAACAACTTATCGTGGCGTTCGGGCGAAAAGTTGTGCTTGTTGCTTACTTTTATCTCGTCCTGGAATGATATTAAGGCGGTTATAACTTCCTGTGGCGCAATCAACGCGATAGTGTTTGAAGCTGTCCAGAAATCTTGATCAGCTCTCGCCTTATCTTTCCCCGCGTTTGCTAGATCGCTTATTGCTAACAATAGGCTTCGGTAGTGACCAAATTTCTTCTGCTGCCACGCCGCCTTGCGTTTAGCACTTTCATTAAGGAAAAAGCTAACCACGGTGACGATGATTGCGGTACCCGCTGTTATGATGGCGACTATAATTTGGTAGTCCACCTTTAACCTTCCTATTTTTTGCGCTTCTTGCTACGCTTTATGATTTCTTCATTGCTAATGGGTGGTGTATTCGCCATTATCTTTACCGCTTCCGTGAAGTTCTTGTCAGCTACGGGCTTTTTATCCTTCTTTTTCTTCGTTTCATCTTGCGCCATGACCACCTCCTAAAATATCTTGCGCCACCGCTTAAATGCTCGAACGTCAGCAGGAGTTAAGTTAAACCACTCGCCATTCATTCGTTTTGCTTCAAATCTTTTGTGCCAGTATGCCTCTATGCCGCTTGGGTCGTCAGTTTGAATAACATGTATTAAGTCCATTCGTTCCGGTAGCTGAATACGCAGCTCACTACCTCGGCGCACGGTATCTTTTGTCATGCCGATCTTGTAGTAACGCCCTGATTTAAAGAGGTAGACTGAACCATATGGCGCATCCTCGTTAGCCACACTATCCTTAGCGCCGCTTGTACTGAATGTCTCCGCCAGCTCGCCCTTCAGTATCTGTATTACGTCAGCGTACTTGCTCTGACTCGAGCAGTAGGCCAGTAACTTGCCCAGCACCTCATGCTTATTGCCCATGCGTTGAAAAGTTCCAACGTTTGGAAAACTTGAATCGTTAAAAGATTTCATGCGCCGTTCGGCATGAGTGGGGAATTTACCTAACTCTTGGGTCAGCTCTGCCAATTTGTCTAGCAGATGGACTTCATCGTAGGCGGCCATAAGCGTGTTTGGCTTAAAACCCGCTTCTTTTTGAGCGTCACCAAATCGCGCCCAGTATTTGGCCCAGTCGTAGGGTTTGATGCCGGTTATACGTTCAAACCGTTCGCGGCCCAGTGGCTTACCGCCATTTTCTCGCGCAGTACGCCGAATCTCGGCAAGAATATCCTCTCTTTGCATATGACACCATAATAACAGATAAGCGCATAGCTTAGCAGGATAAAGCTACTAAAGACCTTTTACCAACTCCGACAAGTTAACCTTGAGCGCCTTAGCAATCTTCGCAGCGTTATCTACTGAAACGCTTTCTTCGCCTCGCTCAATGTTGCCGATATAGGTTCTATGCAGGCCGACGGTGTCAGCTAGGCTCTCCTGCGTGAAGCCTTTTGCTAATCGTACTTGCCGGATTCGTTTACCAAATGCTACTCGTATGTTGCTTGCCATATTACTTAAAGACTAGACAAATGATGACAATAGCTCTACAGTCAATAACTAGCATAATGTTAGCTATTGTCATCTATATAGGAGGGAACGTGGCAATTATTCAACTTCGAGAAAGTAGCGTGCTGCCGAAAACCTTAGTCTGCGTCATCTGCGGTAAGGATATAGGGCTCAGTGAAGCGGTCGCAGGGTTACTTAACGCTGACAACTGTCAGCAATTCGCCTGCAACGGCCACTTTTGGAATCCACACCAGTTTATTACAGGCTGGGCTGACTTTATGGCGACTGAGCGAGCTAAACGAACGCGAAACCAGTTTGCACTTGAATACGGTGAGGGTATGGATGCACGGGCTTTGCGTTGAGCATAGATCACTAAACGGGCATGGGTCTTTGTCTTGGGATTTAGCTCATCACATGTACGCTCGTGCCTTGTGCGGCAAGATTGCCGTTGTTACCGATAAGCCCAAGGAGCTATTATCCGCCACTCGTAAGCAATGGATGCGGATTTACCGGCAAGGATTGAATGAACAAGCAAGCAGCTTGAATACGCCACGCATTTTGGAGCTCACCCATATACTGGCTCGGATGCAGAGCATGACGTTTTCGGCCAAGTCACCAGAAGAATTACTGGAGGCCGATGTCACCTTTGCGACGGTCGATGACTTCGTGCGCATACCACCAGTTTGCCCAACAATATACGTCACCTATGCCTTTGAGCGCGAGAAGCTGCATATGTTGACGAGCTGGATGCCGAGGAATGGGTTGGTGGTGGTTTATGAGTAGAATTTCGAGAAGCTGTCGCCAAGTAAGCTTATTTGTGTTACAGACAATAATGTGTTAGAATAAACTCATTATGCCTGAGAGAGATTTTAACCTTAGTAATACCCCTAATACTTCTGCCCTTATTGTGGTCAGAGGCGAGGTTCAAGATAACCACGTCCGCAACTTCGGTAGTGTTATGCGATATGGCGAGGTAGCTACTATCTCTACTGCCGAGCTTGAAGAAGCAATGCCTACTATTGGCGCACCGTTAAGCTATCGTGGGGAATACTCCGAACTCGCCGCGATGGTTGAACACCGCCGCCGCTGTGGTAGTTGGGTCGTAGAACATGTTGCCAAAGAGTTTGGCCTACAACCTTATAAGTATGATGTGCATCTCCTTGACGGCACCGAGCAGCCAAAAGGCAAAGAGCGAGATATGTTTACCGAGCACTGGCGGGGTGTGGTTAGCAGTATCCCTGATCGGCCTGATGCAATAGTACACCGCGAGGGGCCTTCGATGCTCTGGACGTACAAACCGTTTGAACTAGTTGATAAAACCCTAGAGCGGCTTGGTCAGGAAGAAAGGGCGGAGAGGCCAACTCTAGAACAATTGGTAGACGACTTGCAATCTGCACGCCTACCAGTGCGTTACCGCTACGCCGATGCAACCCTGCTTACAAAGCGGGGCGACCTAGAGGCCGCACGGATAGAGTTTGGCTATCCCACGCAAGCTACGTTCAAGCGAACAACCCATCCTGAATACGGCACAGTAAATGCAGACGGCGACCGCGTACTTGAAGTTAGTGAAGTGTCGCGCCGCAATTACGCGCCACCAGTACCCGTGGAATTGCAAATTGCGCTTGATGATGCGAAAGTTGCGGCAGATCGGGCGGTTGAAGAAGCTATAGAGAAGTGGGGTGACGAAGACATGTTTATGATCGCCGACGACGGTACCACCGACTACAACAACGAAGCTCGGTTTGCACCGATTTACAACCTGCTATAAGTGCCTCACGATGGCTCAAACCCATTTCCTTCGGAAATAGGTGACTCTCATTTTTGCCCGGCAAAAATGAGAGTTCTGTATTGGCCTACGCCTGTTCCCAAATATCCTTCGCCAGCAAGCCATGCTCTTTCAATTTGTCGGCCGTCGTAAATCGCACCCTCGGTCGCTCCACCTCGTCATCTTCCCAATACCAAGCATCAGCAACCAGCTTTCTGGTTCGGCGCTT
>DATGEW010000028.1:0-5904 GCA_035309745.1 Saccharimonadales bacterium (SeqCode) | reverse complement strand
AGCTGCTTCTGGTCGCGAAAGCTGCGCACGGCAAAACTGTTGAGCTTGGGCTTGCCCGCATGGTATGCCGCAAAAGGTTTGAGCGCGATATTTTCCTCGCGGGTCTCGGCCGATGCACCGGTGAGCTGGATAGCCTGCCATTGAAACGGTCCGGCGCCTACCGGATTCGTCGTATTAAAACTGCTGGTCCGCATCTCTCCCATCGGCACGCCGCCCAAGATATGCTGCGGGACGATGCCGGTGGTAAGCGAGTACGGGAATGAAGCAAGCGGGTTGGGGAGCGTAAATGTAACCGTTGCCGGGTTTGGCGCCGCCACCTGGATACCCTGCCAGGCGTTCTGCAAGGGCGAGCCGGCATCGGGGTTCTGGATAACCCGATAAGTGAACAGCACGTCGGCACTGGTGAGCGGCTGGCCGTCCTGCCAGGTAAGATGCGGCCGCAGATGCACCGTGTAGGTTGTACCGGCAGCATCCACCGACCAGTCGTTGGCCAAATCTCCGGTAAGCTGGTTGTTGCTATCGTAGGTGAGCAAGCCGGCAAACAGAAGCCGCGATACACTCGTGTCCACCAAACCCGTGGCGTACATCGGGTTCGCACTGGTAAACGAGCCCAGAATGCCTTCCGTATAGGTTCCGCCGGGCGCCGGTACCAGCTGCTGATAGTACCCGCTGAGGCCCAGCATCTGCGTTACCACGCAGCCCACCAACAGCACCACCAGCGCCATCCAGCTCGTTACAAAACGCTTCACGCTGCCGAGCCGCTCCAGCCGTTTGAAAAAATCGTTTTCCAGGCGCTGCTCGGCGCTGCTGCTAAACTCCCCCACCTGCTGCCGCTGCATGCGAAGACGGCGGCGAAAGCGGAGTTTAAACGCGCGCTTTCTGTCCATAACCGGCCTACTTATTAGGGATAACGATGCCCAAGATAAGCGAAGCGGCAAATACCACCGCCACTACGATGGTCAGCTGGTAAATGGTTTTGTCGGTGCCGCGCCGTTCGGTGTTTACTTCACCACCGTTGCCAATGCCGGCGCCCAGAGATGCGCCGCGCGTCTGCACCAAAATGAGCAGGGTCATCAGCAGCATCGAAATAATGGTTATGTAGTTGTAGATGCTCAGGTGACTCATCGCTCACGATTCTCCAAAATTGCTGTTACCAAATAGTTTACCAGCCCGATGACCACCCCGGCAAGTATTGCACCCCAAAAGTTGGTGACATGCAGCGGCGAATACAGGCGGCTGGCAATCCACACCGTAAGTCCGTTGATAACCACCATAAACAGGCCGAGCGTAATAAGGATGGCTGGCAGACTCAGCAGTACAATGAACGGCCGGATGATAGCGTTAATAATTGCCAGGATAAGCCCGGCCACAATAATCGCCAAAAAGTCGTTGCCCGGTGTTTTGATGCTGATATGCGAGCTCAGCAGCCCCGCGGCAATCCACAGCCCCAGACTACACACAAACCAACGCACCAAAAAACGATACAGAAAGCCCTGTTTCATACTTACGCTTATTGTAGCATACATCGGGCGGCATTGAAGTAGTTGTCGCTTTGTGATAGAGTACGAACAATTTTTATAGGAGCTGGCATGACGACCCTTGAACAGGTGCCTGAAGCGGTACCGTCCGTAATTCTCATTGATCGCGAGGAGTATAATTTTGACTTCGCCACCGGCGTGGCCTGCTCGCCGAATGCGGTTATCGAAGAGGGTACAGAGCTGGATGCCGGGCCGCGCACCATCATCAGGTCTCCCGCACGCCTGGCTGGCAAGGTGGTGATGGGCATCGAGTGCGATGTATATGGCCAACTCACTCATTCCACCCTGGGTGATAATGTACGCATCGACCCGGAGGCGCGCCTCACAAAGACGACTGTCGGCAACAATACCATCATTGGTTCACGCACTGTTACCGGTCGCGCATCAATTGGTTCTGATAATATTATTGGCGCCGGAGTAGGGGCGGGGCCAGGCTTTACCACGAAACAAGGAGTGAATGTAGGGCTTTCTTGCATATTCGGTGCACGAACAGAGTTGCGGGGTGGGGTATCCATAGGCGAAGGCTCGATATTTGGCGACGATACAGTCATTGGCGCAGATGTGCGTGTCGGCATCGCCGTAAGAGGGGAAGATGGTGTAGTAATTTGCCACGGCAGCATCGTAGGTGACGAAACCCGATTGCTTAACGATACGACGATTCCACCCGGGACTCACCTCCCCGCTTTAACTCTGGCGTATAGCGAACAGCTCCACCACTTTGCTACCCGGCCATTAAAGGAGTCGGCTGAGCGGCTTACCTAAAATTTCATATCCCGTTTCGGTAATCACCACGTTATACTCTACGCGAATTCCAATTCCTTCCGCCCGAATGTAAATACCTGTCTCTACTGCTAAAGTGGCGTTGGGTTTGAGGGGTTCATCGTAGTCGCCTGCGTCGTGGGCGTCGATACCGATAAAATGCGACGTGCGGTGGGGGAAGAACTCACGACGCACTGCTTCACGCGTTATGGTCTTAATAAGTCCCAGTTCGCGCAATTTTTCACCAATGAAATTCTCGACTAAATCTTCGTAAACGCGGAGCTCCAGGTTTGGCTTCAGCAATGAATAGGCATAGTCCTGCGCGGCACACACCGCATCGTACACCTGCTGCTGTCGGCGCGAAGGCCGGCCGTTCAACGACACCGTGCGCGCCATGTCGGCGCAGTAGTGGTCGAACGAGGCGCCCACATCAAACAATACCAACTCGTCGCTCGCGAGCGGACCGTCGTTACTTATATGATGCATCGTACAGGCATGTGGTCCGGAAGCGACGATAGGGGTAAAGCCCTGATCTTGGGCTCCCCGGCGACGAAAGCCGCGTACCAGATCGGCTTCGATTTCGTATTCGTATGCATACTTGCCAAGCTGTTTCGGACGCAGTACGTCACGAATAGACTCATTCGTGATGTCGATGGCGCGCGTCAGCGCCTCCAGTTCAATTGGCTGCTTTACCATGCGCATGCGGCCGAGGTGTTGGCGCAGATCGAGCAGCTCAAGCGCCGGATTGAGTTGCTTGAGGCGGCGAATGAGCCGGCGCCGGGCGGGATTGGTATACATGCCGAAGTGCTCGATATACGCCGGATTGGCCGCCAGCGTGGCCACATGCTGCACTTTTTTCACGCGCGTCTCCAGCTGCTTCCAGCCTTCCTTTTCGTGCAACACCTCTTTGATGCCGGAGCGGCGCGTAAGCTCAGCGATATCAATGGCACCGTCGAAAGTTTCCATAATTGCCTCGCGCTGCGGCACAATAAGATACTCGCGTCCCTTGTCCATTACCAAAATGACATCGGGGTGGTCCACCCCGATGAGATACCAAAAACTGCCATCCTGTTTGAACGGAAAGGTTTCGTCGCCAGCGCGCTGGAGCAAGCCATTCGCAGTCACGACGATCGGTGCCGTGCCGGTAAATAGCTGCCGCAAGCGCTCGCGGTTGCCCGCAAAGAAATCACTCCCAAACATACCTACTTCCAGCCTACCACACTTTGCCCTATCACCGTAACTATGGTTTCGGCCGATAAATTCAGCGCATGCCGACTTTGAGCGCTGCGGCCAATGCCCTGGCCCGCACGCCACCGACCACCCGCGCCAGCTCCTGCTCACTGGCTGCTTGTACGCCTCGATACGAGCCGAAAGTACGGATGAGCTTTTTACGCGTCACCGGGCCGATGCCCGGAATGTCGTCGAGCAGGCTGCTGGTTTGACGCTTGACCTTCAGCACGCTGTGATAACTGACCGCAAAACGGTGGCTTTCGTCGCGGATGCGCTGCAGGAGCTTCACTACATTAGTGGTGTGCGGCAGATTTACCAGTATAAAATCTTCGCTTTCGGTGGCATATCCGCCCAGCTTGCGCATGATTTCCTCGCGAAGTGTTACATTGGATTTCCCTTTTTGAATAACGATCTGCTCCTCGCGCTTGGCCAGGCCAATAAAAGGAATCCGCCCGCAGCCAGCTTCGTCGCGCGCCCGGATTGCGGCGTCGAGCTGCCCTTTGCCGCCGTCGATCAGCACCAGGCTAGGCACCCCCCAGGCTTTGCGGTTTTTTTCGCTCAGCCGCCGGGTAATCGTTTCATTCATATTATAAAAATCGTTGTTATGGTCTTTGTGCGTCTTAAATTTGCGGTACTCGCCCTTGTTACTCACTCCATTCGTAAACACCACCATGCTGGCGACTACGTCCGTGCCTTGCATATGCGAGATGTCGTAGCCCTCGATGCGTGCCGGGTAGTTTGCCAGGCTCAGCAGGTCCACCAACTCAGTGAGAGCGTGGTCTTTGCTGATATCTAAAAATTCTTTGTCGCTAAAAATAACCTGATTGCTGAGGTTTTGTAAGGAGAAAAGTTGGTTGCGAAGTTTCGCCGCAACTTCGAAGTCGCTGCGTTTGGCCGCCTGCCGCATCTCTTTTTCTATCTCGCGCTCGATGGTTTTGCGTTTGCCCTCAATAACAGCCATTAGCTTGCGCAAGTTGGCGCGGTACGCTTCCAGCGAGGTACGCCCCTCTTCCAAGCCGGGGTCGAGACCCAGATGGTAGTACAATGTGGCACGCTTTTGCCCCGGCGTGCGCTTGGTGGCAAAAGGGAAAATCCGGCGTAACGATTTGAGTGCCGTGCGCACGCTGACAGTGCTCAGGTATGGCCCGAAATAGCGCGCGCCGTCGTCCAACGGGCGGCGAGTGGTGGTCACCGTCGGGTATTCGCTATCGTAATCGATCCGGATGTAGCTGAGGCTTTTGTCGTCGCGCAGTAAAATGTTGTACCGCGGCATGTAGCGGCGGATCATTTCGGCTTCTAAAAAGAGCGCCTCCATCTCGCTGTCCACCACCATCCAGTCGGTGTCGGCAATCTCGGCTACCAGCGCCTCGGTTTTAGGATCACGGCGGCGGCTTTTCTGGAAATATTGCCGCACCCGGTTCGTCAACTTGGCCGCTTTGCCAACGTAAATAATCTCGCCGGTCGCGTCTTTATGAAAGTACACGCCAGGATCGGCGGGCAGCGTTTTGAGTTTGGCAGCCAACTGCGTATTCATATATTTATTGTACAGCTGGTATGCAGGCGTTGCAGCGATTCGTCGCCGGCGCGCACGACTCGCAAATGAGCACACGCCGGTTGCAGGTTTTGACGGCGCAATTTTCGTAATTGCTGGTGGGCGCGCCGCAGTGGATACAGCGGCCAATGTGTTTGGCGCGGTCGGAAAACGATACGTTTTTGCGGCCGTCGAACACGTACAGCGACCCCTCCCATAGACCGTCGTCGCCGTATGCTTCGCCATATTTTACGATGCCGCCATCCAGCTGATACACCTCCTTGAATCCGCGATTCTTCATGAGCGCGCTCAAAATTTCGCAGCGCACGCCGCCGGTGCAGTAGGTGACCACCGGTTTGTCTTTGATGTCGTTATACTTGTCGCCGGCAAGCTCCTGCAAAAAATCCTTAGTCGTGCGTGTCTCGGGCACGACCGCGTGTTTAAATTTACCGATGGCCGCCTCGTAGGCATTCCGGCCGTCGAGGAATACGACATCTTCGCCGCGTTCGGCGACCAGCCGGTGGAGCTCCTCGGGTTTCAAATGCTGGCCGCCGCCCACCACGCCCTGCTCATTCACCTGCAGTTCGTCGGCCGCGCCAAAAGTCACGATCTCATCCCGCACCTTCACGCTGAGCTTGGGGAAATGCTCCCGGCCGCCGTCGGACCACTTAAAGGCGGTATCTTTAAACGGCGCGTACAACTTCGTCTCTTTTACATAGGCCTTGAGGTCGGCCAGCTCGCCGCCCACGGTGCCATTAAGCCCGTGTTTGGAAATAAGTATCCGTCCACGCAAATTGAGCTTTTCGCACAGCGTCTTCTGCCACAACCGCACCACCTCCGGATCGG
>DATGEW010000027.1:0-11080 GCA_035309745.1 Saccharimonadales bacterium (SeqCode) | reverse complement strand
GATTGTATCGCCGCACAGTAAGTTGTCGCCACCGCCTTCGAAGTAGTGCTTGGCCTGGCGCAGCTCGGTATAGCCGTGTGCGCGGAACCAGGCTTCGTAGTGGGCGCTTTCGGGCTGACGTTCGGGATGGCGGAAGCTGCTGAGCAGAATTTTGCCGTCCAGCATCAGGCAGCAATCGGTGGCAAAGACGACATCGGGCAAATGTTCAACCGGTTCGGCTAATTCTACTTGCCAGCCGAGCCGCTTGGTATAAATATCGTACAACTTCTGCCACTGGTCGCGCGCGATGGCGTTGTCGACCTGGTTTTCTTCGTGCATCCAGGCATTAATTTCATATTTGATGCCGAAATAATCGGCTGGGGTCATGAGTATGTGTTTCATAAGTAGAGTATACACGATTCAAAATTGACTAAGTAGTCTATATATGTTATTATTTTTCAAATGGCAAAATCAAAATCCCGGCCTAAGCATCTTCCACTCCAGCCTCAAATCACTGAAACTCTGGGCAGGGGGCAAGATAACGCTGTATATAGACTAGGCTGGGGGCCCAAAGTACCGAGTGGGTGGGTAGTAAAAGTCAACCACGACCAAACAGGTAACGAGAAGGGTGTCCGCATGCGGCACGATGATCCTCGTGAAGCTGCTTGGCGTGGTGTGCAATATAAGAAGAATAAATATGAAATCTTAAGGCATTTTCTTGGCGAGCACATACCGGAAAGTGCTTTCATATTCACTGAGGCACAGCAGGGGAGTGGGAGGCGGTACGTTGAGATGACCCTCCAAAAGGAACTTCCCAGAATTTCCTTACATCAGCTTACAGCTGAGCAGCGCAACGATCCACGGCTTAAGGCTAATATGACTGACTTAGTGCAGCGTATGCAGTATATGTATCGTGTGCTAGGGGAGGTTAATGCCCGTACGGCTAGCGACATAAACTTGGACGCTAAACTAGACCTCGGCGGGATTTCTGATTTTGTACGAAGCGAACGATTAGATCATGTATTTAGCGAACAGGAGCTCGAAACGATCCTTGATTCCAATACATCTCCCAATTTGCTCGTGAATCCAGACAACATGCAGGTGTATTGCATCGATTTTGACCAAGGGCAGTGGGTTGAAGGCATGTCGGATGCAAAGCGCCTGGCTTTTGAGATCGATGGTCATATCCAAGCTGAACGTGCGAGACGTATAGGTGCTGTCGCCACGTCCTAATTTTATAATAGCCCGCTTGACAGGGGTAGTCAGCCTTCGTTATAGTGAAGATGTTACGTTAGCACTCTAACTGTTTAAGTGCTAACGTTCTATCTAGAGGTAATAACGGAGGAGTGTACATGAGTGTGAATATCCAACCACTCGGTGATTACGTGGTGGCGGAGCCGGAAGAAGCGCCGACGAAGACGGCGAGCGGTTTGTATTTGCCTGAGAAGGCGGCGGAAAAGCCGAAGGTTGCCAAGGTTGTTGCGGCCGGTCCCGGCGTGAAGCAGTTGAAGGTTAACGATCGCATTTTGTACAAGAGCTACAGCCCGACCGAGGTAAAGGTCGACGGCACTGAATATTTGCTGGTTAAAGAAGAAGACGTGCTCGCAACGTTGAAATAAAGGAGACTTACAGGGATGGCAAAAAAAGTATTCTACGATGACGATGCCCGCCGCCGCGTGTTGGCTGGAGCCGAAATTTTGTACAACGCCGTGAAGACCACGATGGGTCCGAAGGGCCGCAATGTGGTGATTAGCAAAAGCTACGGCGCGCCGACGGTGACGCACGACGGTGTAACGGTGGCGAAGGGTGTGGAAATTAGCGACGCCGACGACGAAACGTTGGGCTACAAGGTCGGCGCGGAACTCATTAAGCAAGCAGCCAACAAGATGAACGACGTGGCTGGCGACGGTACAACGACCGTAACCGTGCTGACGTACCACATTTTGAACGAAGCCAACAAGCTGATCGCTGCTGGGCACAATCCGATGCTGTTACGCAAAGGGCTGGAAGCCGCGGCGCACGACGTGCTGGCAAAGTTGGACGGGATGCGTGAAGACATCCAGGGCAAAAAAGGCCGGATTGCCGAAGTGGCGACGATTAGCGCCGGCGATGCCGAGATTGGCGGGCTGATTGCCGAAGTTATGGAAGCGATCGGGCCGGAAGGCGTGGTGACCGTGGAGGAGGGCCAGAGTCTCGACCTCGAAAAAGAGGTGGTGGAAGGCTTTACCTTCGACAAGGGTTACGTGAGCGCCCTGATGGTGACCGACACGGCGCGCATGGAAGCCGTGTACACCCGGCCGGCAGTGGTGATTACCGACAAAAAAGTGAGCTCCATCCAGGAAGTGGCGCCGATCCTCGAAAAGCTGGCCCAGACCGGCAAGAAAGACATTGTGCTGATTGCCGACGATGTGGATGGCGACGCGTTGGCTATGCTGGTGATTAACCGCTTGAAGGGCGCGTTGAACACTGTAGCCGTAAAGGCGCCGAGCTTTGGCGACCGCCGCAAAGACATCTTGGAAGACATTGCCGTGCTGACCGGCGCGACAGTGATTAGCGAAGACCGGGGTTACACGTTTGAAAACGCCGACCTCAGCATGGTAGGTACGGCGCGCAAAGTAATCGTCACTAAAGACGAAACCACGATCATCGAAGGTGCTGGCTTGGCGGCCGACGTTGCTGCCCGCGTGAAGCAGATAAGCGCCCAGGCGGCAGCTGCCGGCAGCGAATATGCCCGCGAAGAGCTTGAAAAGCGCCGCGCCGCGCTTTCCGGCAAGGTTGCCGTTATCAAGGTTGGCGGTGCCACCGAAACCGAGATTGAAGAAAAGAAATTCCGTGTGGACGACGCCGTAGCAGCCGTGAAAGCCGCTCTTTCCGAAGGAATCGTGCCGGGTGGCGGCGTCACGCTGATTAACCTGGCCGGTATGATCGCTGCCAGCGACGACGACGCGACGGTGGCCGCTGGCCAGATGATTTTGAAGCGGGCGCTGGAGCAGCCGTTCCGCATTTTGCTGGCCAACGCCGGGCTAAACCCCGACGAATGGCTGCCGCAGGTTCGGGCTGCCAAGCCAGGCCACGGCGTGAATGTCAACGAGCCGAGCAAGCTTGTTGACCTTAAAGCGACCGGAGTAATCGACCCCGCCCGCGTTACCAAGGAGGCGCTGCTGAACGCGGTGAGCGTCGCCGGTACGAGCATGACTATGGGCGCATTAGTGGTAGAAGTGCCCGAAAAGAAAGAAGCGGCAGGAGCCCCAGACATGTCCGGCATGGGCATGGGATTGTAGCGAAAAGACTTGCTTCGCCCACGACCGTGAGCATACAATAAAAGGAAACAAACACACCTATAAAGGCCGGATGTGTGAGTCCGGCCTTTATGGTGGGGTGCTCTTAATTGCCGTAAGCGCTTGACCCGTAGCCGCGCGGTATGTGATTACTGAGGGACTTGCCGGTCAGTAACCGGAGGACGGTACCCAGGCCGAGTACGGCGGCAACGCCCAGACCGAGCGTGGCAAGGAACTCTTTGCGGGTCATTTCTTTGTGCAGCAACGTTTGCAGTTGTGTGCTCATTTTTTATTCCAAGTGTTTATTTTTATAGGATACAAGTTAAATTGTATGGAGCGTGCCAAGCTCTGTCAAGCGTTTGGGGCGGCTTCTTGGCCGATGCGGGTGGTATAGGAGCGGCGCTGGCCTACAAAATCAAGATATCGTGTGGAGCGGGCCACCGGGCGCTGGGCAGAGACCGGCTTTGCCGCAACCGGGGCAGTGTGCGCCGGTTGTGCGGCCGGCCGCCGAGATAGCTGTGCCGGCATAGCGGCGTTGGGCTGCGCCATTGTTGGTTGGGAATGCGCCTTTGGCTGCATACGGAGCGCTGCCTGCGCCGCTTTGAAGCGCTCCAGACGCTCGCGCCGGGCAGTTTGGTCTTGCTCTATAAGCCTCGCGACTGTTGGGGGGCGTGCATGACGGCGATTAACCAGCCAGACGATGAAAATTCCCAGCTGGTAGGTAAATATGACCGGACCGGACAGCAACAGCTGGTCTTGGAGGCGCGGCGAGGGGTTCATGAGGCCTCCGCCAATAAAAGCGGCCAAGATCACCCAGCGTTCGAACCGGAATAATTTTTGAGGCTTAAGCGGCCGGATCCGATTGATAATAATAAGGATAAGGGGCAGCTGGAATAACAGTGCGGAGCCGAACAAGTAGATGGTAACAAAGCCAATGTACGACTGGATAGTGAGCAGCGGGTGAATCTGGTTAGTAGTGAATTGGTGCAGCAAAAAGTGGAGCGCCGCGGGCAAGCCGATGAAGTAGCCAAACCCCATGCCGCCGAGGGCCAGCACGCCCGAAGCAACGCTGCACCAAGCGATAAAGCGGGCGGCGTTCCGAGGAATGATCGGCTGAAGGTATCTGAGCAGCTGATACACAATGACCGGTATGCTGAGCGCTATGCCCACGTAAATGCACACACGGAACAGAAAATCGATTCCGCCGCCCACCGAGGTATAAATGAATTGCTGATTGTGGGCTGGCTTTAAGAGTGCGGCAACAACCTGCTGCTGCACAAAATACGTGGCCGTTGCCCATAATCCCACCGATAAAGCTACAAATACGAGACGCTTACGCAGCTCGTAGAGATGCTCAACAAAAGGGAGTTTTTGGTTTGGCCGTTGCTCAAGCCGATTCGCGTGGCTTGTCTTCTGCCTTCTTTTCATCATGCCCATCGCCGCTTATACCTTTACGAATCTCACGCATCGATTCCCCGAGGCTGCGGGACAGTTGCGGCAACTTGCGGCCGCCAAATAGCAGCAGTACGATTGCCAAAATGATGATCAGCTCTGGCGCTCCAAGATCTAGGAATGCAAAACTGTTCATGATACCCTCACTTACCTTATGTTATCCAAGTACATGATATCATATATACAAGTGGTTATGCTTACAAGGATACGGGTATAAGTATGTATGTGCGCAGTTCGTTTGCGGCCGCTTACGGCGCCGGCACCTACGGCAGCAGTACTTACAGCTGTAGCTCTGGCGATACATCGTGTACGGCGGCGGCCGGAACTCAGAGCAATGGCGCCAGCAGTGGGCTGGTGAATACCGGGATTGCAGTGGGACTGGTGGTGGCACTGGCGGCAATTATTTTACTGACCGCCGTGGTGATTCGCTTTTGGCGCCGCCCCGAAAAGACGCAACTGGTCCCTCAAGAAGAAGAGGCAGACTCACCGGACGAACATATTTCGGACCAATCTCACGGCGCGTGAACCAGGACGCTTTGCCCGGCAGCTGAATTGAGCAGCCACAGCAGCAACAAACTGGCGATGAACAGCCCAAGCAGAATGAAGAATCGCGTTTTTTCGCTCATGAGGCGGACTCCAATTCGGCCACAACCACTAAACGGTCTTTGGGCAGCCACAGCGGAGTGCAGGTGTATAAAGTAAGGCGGGCATCCGGCGTGGGAGCCTCGATGGCGATATCGGTGGGTGGCACCGTTTGCGTGGAGGCGACTTTATACATGTAGCGTTTACCCTCCCAAAAAACGCCAATGAGATCGCCGGGTTGCAGTTTGTTTAGATAGTAGAACGCGCCGCGCGGGTTGGTGTAGGTAAAACGGTGCGCGGCGATAACGGTGTTGCCGCCGTGAGCGGGCGTGCTGCCGTTCGGGCGGCGCCAGGGGCCGGTACGCAGCGAGGCAAGGTCTGCCCCTTCGTTGATGGGGGTATTGAGCAGCATGGCCGGAATAATGAGGCGATTGTCGTGGGGCGAGAGGCGCAAGTCCGTAGCCGGCAACCGTAGCGAATCACTCAGTTTTTGAAGCGAGTTGCCGGTGTGCGTTGCCGCCCAAAAAGTAATAGCTGGGGCAATGGGCGCCACAACAATGTACAGGCACACGGCGGCTATCGCCGCAAACAAGACTGTGTTTATGCGCGCAAGGTTCACCTATGTAGTATAACGCCTGCTATTGGTCGTGATGCTGCGTAAAGTAGTTGATCTCGTTAATAATGTCGAGGAGGGCTTGGGCACGGACTTTCTCGTCGTCGATCTGTTGGGCGGCGGCATACGCCTCTTTGATGAGCGTGGCGTTGTCGGCGGCTTGAATCATCATCATGGTTGTACGAAACTTTTCCTCGGGCGTTTGGTCGAGGTGGCCGATGAGCGGTGAGAGCTGCTGGAGGGCTTGCTGTTTAATTTCGAGCAGGTCGTCACCACCAGTTGCAGGCATTGCTGCGGCGGGTGCTGGTTCGGCTGCGACTGGTGCGGCGACACTGGCATCGCTGCTGTCGGCAGTTGTTGCGGCAGTGTAATTTACCGGGTCGTCGCCGGGCTGGGCAGGAGCTACCGCACTCGCTGATGCGGCCGAAGGCATTACCGTGTCTGCAGGTGCAGATTGGCTCATGTCGGCATTCGCCACGTTTGCATCATCATCCTTTTGCCCAAACATATGTTCCCCTCACTTAGTTAGCCTATACTATATGATACTATCCCATGGTAGCACAAGCATTTTGGCGAAAGGAAGCGAGAAATGTTAGACGATTTGAAATATCTGCACGAAAAAGACCAGAGTGACGCGCTCGGCGTGGCGGCGAAAGAGGCGGCGCAACTGCGCGACACCTACGAAATTAAGAATCCGCAACCATTCAACCAAGTTCGCAACATTGTCCACGCCGGTATGGGCGGATCGGCCCTGCCCGCGATGCTGGCACAGGCGTGGCCGGTTTTGCCGGAACCGTTCGAGATTGTGCGCAACTACGATATCCCGCCGTATATAAATCAAGATACGCTGTTTATTGCCGACAGCTATTCCGGAAATACCGAAGAAACGGTGAGCGCGCTGGAGCAGGCAGCGGCCAAAGGCGCGCAGGTGGTGGTAATCGCCAGCGGCGGCAAGCTGCAGGCGATGGCCGAAGAAAAGGGCTATCGGTTTGTGCAGTTGCCCAAAGTGGGGCAGCCGCGTTATGCAATGTTCTGCAATTACAAGGCGATTCTCACCGCGTTGGTGTCTGCCGGGCTGGCCGAAGCCGAAAAAGTATACCCGGTGCTGGACAGCGCGGCCGACTTTTTAGAGCGAGCTATTCCTGCGTGGCTTCCCACCGTTCCTACCAAAGACAACCCGGCCAAGCAGCTGGCGCAAGAACTCATCGGCAAGTCCGTTGTGGTATACGGCGGACCAAAAATGTATGCGGCAGCGTACAAATGGAAGATTAGCTTTAACGAAAACGCCAAGCAGGTCGCCTGGGTGAACCAGCTTCCGGAGTTTAACCACAACGAATTTATCGGCTGGAGCAAGCAACCGGTAGATAAACCGTACGCTATCGTGGACCTGCGCAGCAACCTCGAACACCCGCGCGTGCAAAAGCGCTTTGAGGTAACGGCGCGGTTGTTGTCCGGCATGCGCCCCGAGCCGCACGTCGTGCAGGCGCAAGGCGAAACCATGCTCGAACAGCTGCTATGGATGGTCGCCTACGGCGATTTCGTAAGCCTGTATGTGGCGCTGCTAAACGGCATCAATCCAACGCCCGTCGACTTGGTAGAATCATTCAAAAAAGCCTTGGATGAGTAACTGTTAGGGCACCATCTCCGATAAAGAGTTACAGAAGGTGTTCTTCTAGACATCTATTCTTCAGCGTGCCTACAGTTTGCAGGGTACAATAAAGAGTATGAGAATACTGGTAGTTGAAGACGAAGAAAAAATTGCGCGCAGCCTGGAAAAGGGTTTGGGCGCTGAGGGCTATGTAATTGACGTGGCGCTGGACGCCGATGCGGCCGAGACACTCGCTGATGCCAACGAGTACGACCTCGTGTTGCTGGATTGGATGATTCCCGGCCGGCACGACGGCCCCGGGTTGGTGGCGCACTGGCGCGCGACCGGCGTGCATGTGCCGGTGCTGATGCTGACGGCACGGACGACCATTGGCGACCGGGTGCAGGGGCTGGACGCGGGCGCGGACGACTACCTGCCCAAACCATTTTCGTACGATGAGCTGCTCGCCCGCGTGCGGGCGTTGCTCCGCCGGCCGCAGCCGCGCACCGGAAATGTGCTGGAGAGTGGGCCGCTGGCGCTCGATGTCGTCAGCAAAGAAGTAACCGTGGCGAAAAAGCAGACGCACCTGACCGCCAAAGAGTTCCAACTGCTCGAGTATTTGTTGCGTCACCGGGGTGAGGTGGTGAGCAAAGACCAGCTGCTCGACCACGTATGGGCCGACGAAGCCCGCGTGCAGCACAACACCGTGGAAACATTTGTGGCCAATGTGCGTAAAAAAATCGGCGAAACCATTATTGAAACGGTGCGCGGTCATGGGTATAAGGTGGCGTAAAAGCGGCCATGTTTAAGTCGGCACGCGTTAAGCTCACCCTGTTTTATCTGGCTGTTTTGGTGGCCTTTAGCCTGACGCTCACGATTAGTTTCCGCATGCTGTTCGAGCGCGAATACGTGCATTCTAATGCCGTTGAACGCGGGGAGGTCCGCCAGTTGTTTATAAACGGCTACAGTACCTTCTTTGGCCGTCCGGCGTCGTATAGCGATTTTAACAACGTGCAGGACGACCAGACGTCGCTGGTGCGCCAGCATCTCAACAACGAGCTGTTCGCAATTAACCTTTTGGCGTTAGGGGTTGGCGGCGTGCTGGCTTACTGGTTCGCCGGCCGTACGTTGCGGCCCATCGAAGAAGCACATCAGGCCCAGGCTCGCTTTGCCACCGACGCCAGCCACGAGCTGCGCACGCCGCTCACCAATCTTAAGCTGGAAAACGAAGTATTTTTGCGCCAGAAACACTTCAGCGAAGCCGATGCGCGCGATCTTATAACCAGTAATTTGGAAGAAGTGCAGCGGCTGGAGGGATTGTCGGCCAACTTGCTGGCGCTGACGCAGTACGGCAATGCCTCGCTCAAATTGGCGCCGGTCGTGACGAAGCCGTTGGTGGAGGCGGCTCTGAAATATTGCCACAAAACCGCCAGCGCTCGCGGGGTGCAGCTGGTGAACCAAGCCGCCGAAGCGCAGGTGTTGGGTCACGCCGAAAGCTTGGAGCAATTGCTGGCCATTTTGCTGGAAAACGCCATAAAATACGGGCCGGAAAACGGTACGGTAACGATTGGCGGCCGCACCGACGATGGTCACTACTTGCTGTGGGTACAAGATGAGGGGCCGGGCATTGCAGCGCACGATCTCCCGCACATTTTCGACCGTTTGTACCGTGGCGACAAAGCGCGCAGCAGCAAAGTAGGCGGCTACGGCCTTGGCCTGAGCCTGGCCAAAGCGATTGCCGCTGCAAACAACGCCGAAATCCGCGCCGAAAATATCCCCAGCGGGGGTGCGAGCTTCATCGTACGTTTACCGCTTGTGAAATAGACCGCATTCATGAAGGATTACCGACGACGAGACTGAGGTAGGGCCTTTAGACCAAGCGCCGAACGGAGCTGACGAAGTGTGCCATCTACTAAATCAATCATCGCAGGATTAGTGAAGTAGGTCTTACCTTGGCGCATAAGCAGCCGAGGGTCGATGTCAAGCTCCGCGGCCGTATCGGGGTCAGTTCGCGCACGTTCAAGTCTGCGTAGCATAGCCAGGTCCTGCTCGATAAGCCGGATATCTTGCTCAATACCGACGGTATCGGTGCGCGCCGGCAAGTTGCCAGCCGGCTGAGCTTGCTGGATTAACCTGGCGGTGCGCAGCAACGGGTCAAAGGGTGGAAGCGAATTAAGCCGAGAGAAAATTCGGTCACGGACGTATTCATCGTCCTTTGCCTGGATGCCGTAACCCCAAATGGTGCGCAGCTGGCGGATGAGCTGGCGCTCCACAATGCGTACCTTCTCTTCCGCAGTCACTGCTTCCGGTTCGCCTGCCGTCGCTGCCATCCGTTCGAGGGCGGCGACAGTAAGTGGGGCATCTTCCTTTTCTTTTGGCTTGCGTGATGTTGCGAGGCGAGCAGCCCAGGCACCAATCCGCTTGATACGCTGGGCTTGTGTAGCGGCAAATTCGCGACCATTCTCCCTCAGCGAGCGAATAACGCTCGCTCCGCCGCGAACGCCTACGGGCTTAGACGAGTCAGGCTGACCGCTGGCTGGAGTAGGGTTAAGTAGGTACGTCTCGCCAGTGACAGGGTCCGTGAACTCAACCTCCGCGTGCTCTAGCGCATCTACAATCTTCGTGTCAGTCATGACTACGGGTCCACCAATGGTACGGATATTGATGTGCGGATTGTTCTCGGCGCCGAACGCGCTCCGCAGCAGGGAGGTCAACAGTTCACTATGCACCGTACACCAGCCGCCAATTCGCCCATTCTCGGCGAATTGCTGGAAACGAGCCAGGCCGTAGTTGCTATTGCTGAGCACTATCGTTTCGGACGGAATCCAGTAGGTGTTTTCTGTCTTGATAAGCCGTTCGAGTTCGCCTACGGTCATAGTGTCTGATTCAGCAAGCTTGCTGCTGAGCGCGGTAAAGCCTTGCGCGGCCAGGTTGGCGGCCAAACGGGGCAGGGCGTCTTCAGGCAGCGGCGTGTCGCAATGCCGGTGCGGGTCAACTTCGGCACGCTGGAAATAATAGATTTTACGCTTCGGGTTGTAGGCGATGGTGGTGTAGCCAGTGAGGTGTGGCGTGAGCCAGCTCGGCTGATCCAGGCGCAGGGCGAGATCCGGCCTGCGTCCGTTCAAGCCACCAAGTTGCTCGCCCTGCGTGTAGCGAACGATGCGCTGGACGCCGTCAGGCTGACGGGCATACACCACTTCGCCAATGTGGATTTTGCGAAGCTTCTCAGCCATCTCAGCATTTAGAGCGGCATCGCCTTTGAGCGCGGTGTGTTCAGGGAGTGCGGGTTTGCGTGCCTCGCTGTCTGTAGCTGGCCGTTTGAGGAGGTTAAGCGCGGTAGTATCCATGAGTTGGCAAGTGGCGGTCTTGATAAGATCATCACTCAGCGCCTTGGCCAGCCTATAGACTTCCGCCTGGAGGAGGGTTTCATACGTTTGGCGGGACGGGTTGGGTGTATTAGGATTGGTGGCCTCAAAGACCCAAGTAATGACCTCTTCCAGGAGCTGATCGGAAATATCATTGCCCGCGGTAGTGTCGGTGGATGCAAGCCTTCCCGTCCTACGGAGAGCCTCCGCAATAGTGGCCGTG
>DATGEW010000026.1:0-3176 GCA_035309745.1 Saccharimonadales bacterium (SeqCode) | reverse complement strand
TGCGCAAGCTCGACACAGTTGCGCAAAAACAGATTGTCAAAAAGCTTCGCTTTTTTATGGAACAACCTGACCCCCTGCAATTTGCAACGAGCCTCGTTAACTTCACAAAGGCAGGCAGCTATCGGTTTAGAGTAGGCAAGTACCGGATTGTATTCGACGTGGCTGACAACATTATTTTCGTATTGCACATCGAACACCGACGAGACGTATACCGACGTACATAAGGAGTATATTTTGCGGCTTAATTTTCTGACCCCGCCACCGTTGCCTGCCGAGTTGCCGGATGACCTAGAGCAGGAAGTCGCACGGCTCGCACGGTGTAAAAGCCAGGCGGAGGTTTTACACGAGGCATATAACTTGCTGACGCGCAAATACCGCGGCTACCGCCTGAAGACGATCACGCATCTGTTTGCGCTATTTGATGTCGATGTGCATCATCTGTGGGCTAAGCGCGGATTTTTGCATTGTACGCACCTGAACTACTTGCTCAAAATTTTACTGGTGTGTAGTGGGAAGTTTGCTGAAAATGACGTACAACTTAAATGGACACAGATCTATTTTCATAGCCCGCATCAGTACGTCCGCGTGCGGCTCGGGGGGAAGTGGGTCTGTGTAGACGTTTGGGGCAACGCGTACGGTATTCCATTCGGTAGTTATGCGCATGGGTTTCATTCGGGCAGTACCTTCGGGCGAGCCAAATCACATTGAGCCGGTGGTTATCGCGCCGACAGTGTTATGATAAGTGCATATGGTTTTATATCTGAACGCAGCGGCGGGTTATGACGCGGATTAGTTTTACGTCTAATGGGTATAAGCTTGCCGGCAACCTGTTTGTGCCGGATGGCAAGCCAAAAACCCTGGCGTTCTTATTTATGCAGGGGTGGGTTGGGCATCAGCAGATCCAGGCGGCAAAAGCGGTAACGACGCTGGGCTTCATCACTATGACTTATGATATGCGCGGCAATGGCGATAGCCAGGGGACCATCGAGCACATCAGCCGGGCAGACTTTTTGGAAGATGCCACGGCGGCGTACGATTACCTCAAGGCACAGACTGGCGGTGCCGCCATTGGCATTGTGGGCATGAATTTTGGCGGCTATATCGCGGTGCTTCTCACCCAGGTGCGGCGGGTGTATTGCCTGTCGCTGTGCCAGCCGTCCGGATATCCCGACGATGGCTACGACAAGCCGCAGTTGCCGCAGCACAACGCCGGATTTGTGGAATGGCGCAAGCGGCAACTCCGCTACAGCCAAAACTACGCGCTCACGTCTTTACACCATTTTAATGGACCCATCCAGATTATCGAGGCCGGCGCCGACGAACAAACACCCAGCCAGACGCCCAAGAATTACGCCGAAGCCATCCGTGACACTTCCCGTTTAACGTACGAGGTCATGCCCAATGCGCCGCACAACCTCAGCAACGACGAGCTGCAGGCAGACTATGCCGAGCGCATGCTGCGGTGGGTGAATCGCGTGTACGGACTCTAAGGTCGGGTTGTGCCGGTCAAGCACTCGGCGCTATACTGAAGATATTAAACGAGGGTAACAGATATGAATAAAAAGGCGCTTGCCATCATCGTAGTGATAGTAGTAGTGGTCGCCGGCATCGGCGGCTATGTTGCGATGCACAAGAGCAGCAAGAATAGTGCGACCGGCAAAACCGCGGCAACGACCAACAGCACGAGTACTGCCGTAAACAATGCCGTGCTGCAAACCAAAACCGACGCCCGGCTCGGCGCTTATTTGACTGACCCCAGCGGCAAAGCATTGTATACCTACGGCGGTGACAGCACCGGCGTGAGCAATTGTACGGCGTCGTGCCTGGCTAGCTGGCCTGCATACAAGGCAAGCAACAGCGCCGCATTGCCCGCCAACGTTACCGCCATCACCCGTTCGGACAACGGACAAATGCAGTACGCCTACAAAGGCATGCCATTGTATTACTTTGTGAGTGACTCCGGCAGCAGCGTAACAGGGAATGGCGTGGGCAACTTTACGGTCGCCCGCCCGTAACTATGAAAACCGCACCGTATAAGCCGGTGGTGGCGCTGTGGCTTTTGCGTCTTGGTTTGGCGTTTGTGTTCGTGTACGCTGGCGTTTCATCGCTGATGCGCCCTTTGACATGGATTGGTTTTTTGCCGGCGGCCGCCACGAAGGTCATTGCCGCTGCTACGCTGCTGAAGGTATTGGCGGTGTACGAAATTGTGCTGGCCCTGTGGTTATGCACTGGCAAGTATACGCGTTACGCCGCTGCGCTTGCGGCCCTGACGCTTACGGGTATCGTAGCGGTTAATACAACGAATATGCTCACCACTTTCCGTGATGTCGGTCTTGCCGCGGCTGCCGTCGCATTGTTTTGTTTGGAGTAAAAATGAACGATATTGTATTGCGCACCCACCAGCTCACCAAACGGTACGGCTCACTCGCGGCCCTCGATGCGTTGCAACTAGAGCTCAAACGGGGCGAAGTGCTGGGCTATTTGGGGCCGAACGGCGCAGGCAAAACGACAACCATCCGGCTGCTCCTGGGGCTCATTAAGCCCACGAGTGGCCGGGCCGAGCTGTTTGGCATGGACGCCCAGACGCAAAAAATCGAAATCCACCGCCGGGTGGCCTATGTACCCGGCGAGGCCACGCTGTGGCCCTCGCTCACCGGAGCCGAGACGCTGCACTTGTTGGCCAAAGTACACGGCCAAACAGACGTGAATTACCGTGCCGAACTGATGCGCCGCTTCCAATTTGACCCCTCCAAAAGAGTCCGGGCATACTCCAAAGGCAACCGCCAAAAGATAAATCTCATCGCCGCCTTCGCTACCCGCGCCGAGCTGCTCATTTTAGACGAACCGACCTCTGGGCTCGACCCGCTCATGGAACAGACCTTCCGCGAATGCGTCCACGAAGCCAAGCAAAATGGCCAGACCGTATTTTTGTCGTCGCACATTTTGGACGAAGTAGAGGCGCTGTGCGACCGCGTGGCGATCCTCAGGGCCGGCAAATTAGTGGAGGTGGGAACTTTGGCCGATATGCGGCACCTGTCGTCGCTCACTGTGGAGGCGACGTTTAGCGGCAACCCGCCAAAGGTCGGCGGTTTGAAGGGCGTCACCCATGCGCATATCAACGGTCACCAGCTTACCTGCCAGATTCAGGGGCCGATCGATGAACTCCTGAGCGTCTT
>DATGEW010000025.1:0-8768 GCA_035309745.1 Saccharimonadales bacterium (SeqCode) | reverse complement strand
ACGATCATGCCGGCAATACCGAGGTTTCAATTATGCTCGCTACTCGTCCAGACATAACCAAGCAACCTCAACCAAACGATAGCAAGAAGGCAGTAGATTTTTCTTGGGACAAGACCATCATTTCTGTAACGCCGGATGGGGAGATTGATAGTCACTCTAAATGGGTGGCCAGTAGTGAGATTGGCGAGGAATTGATTAAGGTTTACTCTGAGAATTTGATTGCTAAAATCCGCGCACTAATAGCTTCAGCGTAGATTTCTATTGAGATGTTGAGAAGATTCAGCTCAAAAGTTAGCACTTCTAGCGGTTTCTGGACGGCGCACCGATTTAATCCAGCGAGTTTTACAGACGGAACTTGCTTAAATAAGCATAAATGATATAATACACACATGATTTATCGAATCAGCCAATCTGTTATCACGACCACGACGACGCTATTGTCCTAGCCCGTCGGGTTCTCGCTGATTCAAAAAGAAGCTCCCGCACGGCGGGAGTTTTGCTTTCTCGAAGCACTAACTCCATTTAGGACGAGACGTAGAGATTAAACCTACTAACCCTATGGAGTTACTAAATGAAATACTTTGTATTAAAACAAGACAAGCAAATGGTCGAAATCGACGACTATCTTAAACAACCTGGCATTAATAATGAATTTGCCCGGTTTATTCGCCGTGAGGCATTGCACGAAGTGCTGGTTGAGCAATCCAACGACAGACCGGCCTATTTGCCGTATGCCAACAAGCTCGGCTTTCGCTGGGAGCCAAACGCCGACATCGGCCATGTGCAATACGACTATAAAGCCAACCTTATGCGGCGGCTGGTGCAGGATTATGCCCGCCAGCTGGTGCATGAGCTGGGTATACCCGTGTACGAAGTCAACGGCGCGAATATGTTTAATCTCAGCCACCCAGTAGTAGACGCCTATGCTTCGCTGTTTGGCGACCGACTCTACCAGTTCAAATCTGGCGATAACGACGTGGTCATGAGTTATGACGCCAGCTACCCGCAATTCAACTTGGCTGCTAAAGCACCACTTAGCTACAAACAGTTGCCATTTGCGCACTTCTCAATCTCGGATTGCTATCGCCACGAGCAGAGCGGCGAGATGATGTTACTTCTGCGGCAACGTCGGTTCTTCATGCCGGATATCCACCCGTACTTTAAGGATGTGGCCGAAGCATTTGCCTGGTTCCCGAAGCTACAACAAAAGATTGTCGAGGCGGCTAAAGATGCTGGGCGTGAGTACCAAGTCATCATTGAAGTGCCGTCTGAAAAGATCTGGAAGGAATATTTGAGCTACATCGAGCAAATTCCCGGACAGCTCGGCGCGGATGTGCTTGTAAACATCCTGGAAGATGGCGTTGACCGCTACTGGGTCGTGAATGTGGACTACAAGATCATTGATAAGCTGGGCCAGGAGCGAGAGATCGGCTGCATCCAAGTGGATATTGGCAACGCGCCGCGCTTGAATATCCATTACATTGACAAAGACGCCAGCAAAAAGCACCCGGTCATTATTCACTCGGCTATTCCGGGTGGCATCGAGCGGTATTTGTACCTGCTGTTCAATGATTTTGAGGAGCAAGGCTTGCCGTTGTGGTTGATGCCAGTGCAGATTCGGCTATTGCCAGTAGGCGCCAAGTTCGTAAAAGTGTGCCAGGAGCTGCTCAAGAAGTACGAAGAATTGCCGTTACGTATTGAGATTGATGACAGAGACGTCATGCTACCGGCCAAGCTCAGGGCTGCGCATGAAGATTTAGTGCCGCACAAGGTAGTGATTGGGCAGAAAGAAGTAGACGCAGGTTTTGCAGAGTTGGAAAAACTAGTGAAGCAACTTGCCAAAGAAGTACAAGGCAAACCGTTTATCCGGCGAGAGTGGCCTGCGGAGGTGAGCAGGCAGCTTTTCTGAGCCCTAAATCGTAACTTCCACTTGCTCGCAAGTGGAAGTTGGCCTGTTCCCGAAGGGAATAGGCTTAGCAAACATGGCTTTAAGATATACTTAGCCATATGGAAGTATCCTGGTATGACATAGAACACAGTATCGAAACGCTCGCCAAAACTGACGGAGGGTTCAGCTCAGCACATCGCGGCGTTGTAACCCTGCCCGATGGCAGGCAGGTTTTTGTAAAGCTTGGCGTAGATGGCTCCACGAAAAAGTGGGCCAAAAAGGAAATAGAAACCTACCGTTTTCTGCATCGCAATGGCTACGCCTATATCCCGCAGCTCATTGCTTACAATGAAGACGAAACTGGGTTTGCGCTAGAGCTATTGTCGCCTGAAGTCGGTTGGAATTGGCAGGATGAATGGACGGAAGCCCGCCTGAATAAAACACTGGAAGCAATGGACACCCTGGCCGCAATTAAGCCCGTAGGTGCGGATAAAGAATACTTTAGCGATGAGATGATTAACGAGAGTGACGACGGCTGGCAACCGCTCAACGTGTCGCATGAGCTCCAAGAACGACTACTAGGAAAGCTTCGTGAAACCGGACGAGATGATCTTGCCGCTGTATTGAACTTCGCGGCCGAAGCTGCGCGAAGCAGTCAATTCAGATTTCAAAAAGATGTTCTGGTGCACAATGATGTACGTGCCGATAACCGCACCTGGAATGCCAAGCTGCAAACAGTAAAGCTGGTAGACTGGAACTGGACGCAGCTAGGCGATAGACGAGTAGACGTGGCTGCTATGCTTGTCCATGTCCATAAGGCGGGAATGGATGTTACGAAAAAAAACACCTCCCACCTGAACGCTGACGCACTGCATTGGATGGCTGGTTTTTGGTTCAAATCTGCCGCTACCCCGATTTGGCCAGGTGGCCCGGCACACTTGCGGGATATGCAGCTTCAGTCTGGCATTACCGCGCTTGAACTTGCAGGGAAGGTACAGTAGCGATGGCCCTAGAAAAAGCTAATCTAAAGACAATCCCACCTCTCACGGACCTCATCCTCCTCATCGGCCCGCCCGGTGCCGGTAAATCCACCTTCGCCCGCAAACTTATTGAGCAGCAAAGCCTAGATAGTGCGGCGCATATCTCGAATGACGACATCGCCAAGGAGCTGTTTGGCGTAACGGTAGATCGCGGCGATAAAGACGGGGCAGTATTCGCTGAACAAGACAAACGGATAGCAAACCGGCTGAAAAACGGCCAGGTAGCTATTGTCGATGCTACCAACGTCAAACCGGAAGCCCGCAAACGCCTCATTGCCATTGCCAAGCAATATAACCAGCCAGTCACTGCCCTTTGTTTCTACCGGGACGAAGCTACCCTGCTCAAACAAAACCAAGGCCGCGATGTAACCGTGCCGGAAAGTATGGTGCGCGAATATGCCGCGCTTATGGAAAAAGTGACCGAAGACAAACTAAAAAGTGAAGGCATCGGCGCAGTGTATGAAGTACCCGCCTTCCAGCAAGGAGAAACTAAATGACTAACTACGACCTTTTCGCCAAGTTCTACGATGCAGCTATGGGCGACCCGACCACCAAGACCGTTCGCCTCAAGACGCTCATTCGTAAACACCAACCCCAGGCTAAAACGCTTTTGGAACTGGCCTGTGGTACTGGTAGCATCCTCAAGGAGCTGTGCAACGACTACACCGTAGAAGGGCTTGAGCTGTCACCTAAAATGCTAGAGATCGCCGCCCGCAAAGTTCCCCAAGCTACACTCCATCTTGGCGACATGTCAAACTTCAACCTTGGTAAGCAGTTCGATGTAGTTATTTGCGTCTTCGACTCCATCAACCACCTGGAAGCGTTTGAGGGGTGGCAGGCAGTGTTCAAACATGCAAGCGACCACCTCACAAAAGGTGGGCTCTTTATCTTCGATTTTAATACCATTGGTAGACTAGAACGGCTCATGCAGTCGCCGCCAGCTATAAGTCGCTTAGGTGACGATTACTTGTTTATGACCATCACCAAAACGCCGAGCGGCGCTTCCAACTGGGATATCAAAGTCTTTGAGGCATTAGGCGGCAGTAAGTTTGAGCTGCATGAAGAAAATATTATTGAAGCCTCATACCCCTTAGAGCAGGTCAAAAAAGCGGCAGGGGAATACTTTGATCTCCTGGAAATCATAGATCACTTTGACGGAGAACCGAGTGACGAATCGGATAGAGTATGGGTGGTGGGGAGAAAGAAATAACGCCGCTATGACCAGCAAACTTCACCTCAAAGAAAACCCCACGCTGGCAGACATCCAGCAATATGTCATCGACCTTGAGAAAGAGCGAGGGTTTACCCAACAAACCGTGCTTGAAGTATGGGCACTCCTAACGGAAGAGATTGGCGAACTTGCTAAATGTATTCGTAAAACAAATACATCCCTAAACACTGATGCTGCTAAACACTACGACTTTGATGCTGCCGGGGAGTTTGCCGACATCCTCATTGTCCTGAGCGCGGTAGCAAACCGTATGGGAGTAGATTTAGAACAGGCCTTTAGAGACAAAGAAGAAGTAAATAAACAACGGACGTGGGCATAGTGTCAGATAGTATCGGCCTGGCCAGAGGCATCGTTAAACTCGTGCCCTATGACCCATTGTGGCAATCACGCTTTGAAGCTGAGACAAAACTATTGCAGCAAAAGCTCGGCATCGACACTGACCGCATCCAGCATGTCGGCAGCACGGCTATACCGGGCATTCTCGCCAAGCCGATAATAGACATCGCTATCCCTGTTGAATCACTTGCAACCGCCGACGAATGGGCAAAACCACTGGCCGACCTTGGCTACTGGGACAAAGGCCCGCAGCCTGATATACCACAGCGCCGGTTTTTTGCCAAAGGGCCGGAAAACAAGCGAACGGTATATTTGCACGTTGTTACCAATCAAGAATACCGGCGGCTCGTGGCTTTTCGTGATGCGCTACGCGCCAACCCGAAACTTGCAAAAGAATACTCGGAACTAAAGCAAAGCCTGGCTACTGCCCATGCCGACAATCGAGCGGAGTATTCCAGTCGGAAGGACGATTTTATACAACGGGTGCTTGCAGATTCACCCTAGAGCTGATCGAAGGAAGCTCACCGTCTCATTCCAAGACTGCTCACTGGCCAGCTTGTTGCCTTCGTAAGTACCGCCCAAGCTCAATATCTCATGCGTTACGGTGTCTTCACTGACCGGCTCATAGCTGCTAGGGTCGAGCCCAGGCACCTTTATGCGATGTCCTGCATTTGGATAGGCAATATGCTCATAGTGGTGGGGATAGCTGTGCTTCTTCAAGCGTTCCATAATCAGATTTGCCATGCGCTCCGACGGCCACAACTGGTCATTCTTGCCAGAGATTAGCAGTAGCGGGCACGCAGCCTTTTCTATGGCTATCTCGGCACTCGCCCAAACTGCTGGGTTGTCGAGGATTTGTTTAAACCTATCGACCTTGGCAATAGCACCACCCTTGTCAAAGTCATTTGGCCACTGCACATAAGGCAGCGGCTTGCCGTTGTATGTCCAGGACGGCCGCCCTGCAACGCCCATCCAGCGTATGCCGCTTGGCACATAGGCCACAACGCTGCCCACATGTGGCGTAAGGGTTGCCGCCTGCAAGGCAGCTTCAGAGCCGCGTGAGGTGCCGGTTACGCCAACTTTCCGCCCTCGCACCATTGGTTGTGCAAGCAGCCAATCCACGCCCTGCACAAAATACTCAAGCGGCAGCTCGGCAAACTCTTTTAGCAAGCCTGGAGCACCAAAGTAACCGAGTGACAAGGCAACAAAGCCAGCCTCAGCCAGCAGCGGTGCGGCAGCCGTTTTAACCCCGCCGCTTGAGCCGCCGATACACAGGGCGGCCGGAAATGGGCCTTGGCCTTGAGGGGTAAAGAGTTCTCCGACAAGGCCGCTAGTATTGATCTGGCGTTTAGTGATGCTCTTTCTCATTTGGGGGAACCACCGAAAACCGCTTAATATACTCATACGCCCGCTTCCACGGCAGCTCCGGGAAATACTCTGGCGGCCGCAAGTTATGATTACCGGCTGCTATGTAGGCAGGCAATCCTTCTTTGATGACAATGCGTTCATATTTCCATTCTGGGTATGCCTGCCTGTAGGCCGCTTCGTGCCCTTCCAGTAGTTCTTCTTCGGGCGTCCAGCCGTTGTAGTCAAAAGCCCAGGTGCCATTAGTGGCGTACATATGGTTGCCTGGATAACCACCTTTCGGCTTAATGTAGATTAGCTCGTAGCCTTCACCGTAGTGCAATGACAAAAACATGTGCGCCAGTATGTGGCAGGCACCAGATGCAAAAAATGCTTTGTCATCGCGTTGCCAGGCTAGGAACATGTCGCGGTTTTCTTCAGGGGTGCGTTGGTAGATGATGCCGGGCTCGTACATATCCCTAGCCTATATGCTCCCGCTCCCACTTAACCCATTTCTCCACCACAGCTGGCAAACCATCAACAGTCAGCAAAGGCTTACCACGAGACGATTTAGCTACGCCGAGTTTCCAGGCAACTACTCGTAGATCGCCAATGATGCCAAAGGCTGCCACTGCTCGCTCATCATCCTCGCTAAATGACCGGACCGAACGGTAGCCTTGCAGCCAGTCTTTGAAGTAATCCTTTGAAAATCTTAGGACACCATGCGGCTCCAGAGCCCGCCAACTTGTTCCGGCGCTATCAAAGTCGAAAACAGTAAGCGTGTCACCTGTGCGGTGTACGTTATCGAGCGTTAAGTCCATGTGGCAAATACCGTAATCGAGACTGGGGTTTGCAATGAGTCGCTTTAAGCGTTCACTCAGAGCGGTCATTGCTTGCCACTGCCCAGCCTGGGTGAGCAGTGGCTTCATGCGCTCCAGTTGCTCGTCGATCAAAAGGGCGGCGTCGTAGTTGTCGCGGCCAGCGGCGGCGGTGAAGCTATCCGCTGCATTGTGTATGCGTGCCGCCTCCTCCCCAAGTAAGACATAGGTATCGTGGGCAGCCTTTGGTTTTTCGCCCGGTGCCCATTCGTAGAGTGCTGCGGTGCGTTCTTGGCCATCTAGCATAAATGCCCCAACGTAGCCATGCGTGCCGCGAACCGGCCGTACTACCGGCGCACCATGCCGGAGAAGATGCGCAACTAAGTTCAATTCCCATTGCACTTCTTTGGCCGTTCGTGACGCCGTGTTATAAAGCTTGAGGGCAAACTTGCCTGAAGAGGTAGTGACTGCTACCACGTCATTAACGGGCGTGTTGAGATGTTTGCAGATTACGTCTTTTAGGCCGTAGTGGGTTTCGATTTGTTGTTCGATGTTCATTAAGCCATATTTTAACAGTTTTTATGTCCGTATCTGTATAATTGAGGAATGAACACTAATCCTGCCGCCCAAACCATCCTCTGCTACGGCGACTCCAATACCTGGGGCCAGAAACCAGATAAGGCAGGACGCTATCCAGTAGACGTGCGCTGGACTGGCCTGTTGCAAAAGGCTTTAGGCCAGGGCTATTACGTCATTGAGGAGGGGCTTGGCAGTCGCACAACCGACTTAGAATATGCCCGCAAACCTGGCCGTAATGGTAAAACATACCTTGAGCCCTGCCTTGACAGCCATCTGCCAATTGACATCGTTATACTGATGCTTGGCACCAACGACCTGAAAATCGAATTCAACCGAAGCGTGCAAGACATCGCCAGTGCTATCGAGAGGCTTATAGAAATCATTAAGGACAAAACAGCATACCAAGACAACAAGGCCGCACAAATTATTCTGGTGAGCCCGATTTTGATTGATAATACAGCGCCCAACTTCGCCAAGTTATATACACCAGATTACTACGATCATGAGTCGGCTCTGAAGTCACGGCAGCTTGCGCCTGCGTTGCAAAAAGTTGCAGGCGATGCAGGTTGTCTGTTTGTCGATGCGGCCCAAGTGGCGCACGCCGGTGACGACGGCATACATTTTAGCCAGGAAGCACATACGGCGCTCGGAAGGACGCTTACTACATTGCTATGACGAGCATTCATAACCCTGAACCAGTTCCCGTATTGAATATTATTGGTCCGGTGGGTATCGGAAAGACCTCCGTAGCCTTCGCCATATCTGATATTTTGCAGTACGACCGTGACGAAGTCTTGCCTCATGCCCTGATTGACCTAGACGATGTGCGCCGCGAATGGCCAGCACCGGAAGGCGATCCGTTCAACATGACGCTTGGGTTTAAGAACCTGGCAGCAGTGTGGAAAAATTACCAAGAAGCCGGCGCACAATGCCTCATTATTCCGAGCGTGATGGAATCACCTGATGATTTTGATAAAATCCGTACTGCCGTACCTGGCGCAGATATATTTGTAGTACGCTTGGTTGCTCCGCTTCACGTCAACCATGAACGTATACGTGGCCGCGAAAAAGGTGAGAGCGGTCTTAAGTGGCATTTAGAACGTTCAACGCAGCTTGCTAGAGAACTTGAGGAAAAGAAGCTGGAACACATCACCGTAAACACCGAAGGGCGATTGCCGGACGAGATAGCACGGGAGATAGTGGAGCGCTGGGGAGTACTAAAGTAGCCATGAAGGATAACCAACCTCGCTGCCCCTGGGCCGAGACCAACCCGCTTCTCACCGGCTACCACGACACCGAATGGGGCGTGCCTGTCCACGACGACCGCCAGTTGTTCGAGATGCTCAACCTGGAAGGCGCCCAAGCGGGCTTAAGCTGGCTGACGATTCTTGCCCGGCGCGACAACTACCGTCGTGCCTTTGACAACTTTGACCCAGTAAAGATAGCGCGGTACGACGAAGCCAAGCGAGCAGCCCTTCTCCAAGATGAAGGCATTATCCGCAACCGGCTCAAAGTAAATGCCTTTATTGAAA
>DATGEW010000024.1:0-11370 GCA_035309745.1 Saccharimonadales bacterium (SeqCode) | reverse complement strand
CTGCCGGCTGGCGGTTACGAACCCCTGGCGTTTGGCGGTTCCGGCGTGCAAAAAGCGGGCGATATCGATAGGCGGCTGGATAACCTCGGCGTCGCGCCCGTAAAACGTTTTGATTTCGTCGCGCGTGTGCGTGGAGTTGGCGATGAAATAGTCCGGGCGCTGGGCGGCCTTGTAGTCCCATGCGCGCAAGGGGCCGATAAGCAGGCGCAGGGCCAGCCGAACCAGCGGGTTGAAAACGCCGAAACCGGGATTTTTTAGATATTGCTTGTAATGCCGCCAATAAAAATGCGTCGGTGCGTGGCAGTAACAGATGTGCAGGGTGCCTTTTGGCACCTGCACGCCTTTCGCCTCACCGTTGCCGCTACTGCTAATAACCAGGTCGTAGCCGGATAAATCGAGGCGGGTAAACCACCAGATGCGCAAGAAAGGGATGAGTTTGCGGATGCGGCCCAAATACTGCAGCCAGCCGGTGACTACTTTGCCGTCCAGCTTCTCGCGCCACTCGTCGCTGCAGTAGCTGGTGTAAATGGGCGCCTCCGGATACATCCGGTGCAACTCCTGCACCACCCGCTCGGCTCCGCCGCCATACAGCCAATCGTGCACAATAGCAATCTTCATGTTTAGTTGGTGCCCCGGCCGCCCAAAACGACGCGGACGGTTTTTAGCAGGATGACCAGGTCGAGCCACAAGCTCCAGTTTTGCACGTAGTACAGGTCGAGCTTGCGGCGCTCTTCAAAGCTGATGTCGCGCCGGCCGGATACTTGGGCGAGGCCGGTAAGGCCGGTTTTAACCGCCAAGATGAGATTCTTTTTGGCGTATTGGTCCAGTTCAAACGGGTCGAGCGCGCGCGGCCCCACAAAGCTGATGTCCCCTTTTACAATATTGATGAGTTGCGGCATTTCGTCCAGGCTCAATTTGCGCATGATGCGGCCCACCGGCGTTACACGCGGGTCGTTGGGCAGTTGGTCGCCGCGGGCGCGGTACTCTTTAATGAGCTCCGGCCGGCCCATTTTGGTAAAACCTGCTTCCGGGCTCATATCGCTATATTTTTGGTACATGCTGCGAAATTTGTAGATGGCGATGGTGCCGCCGTATCGTCCGGTGCGCCGCGGCTTGTATAAGATGGGTGCGCGCGGCTCGCTCAGTTTAATGGCGATGGCCAGCAGCAGCATAAACGGCGAAGCGACGAGCACCGCCACGCCGCCCAGCAGGATATCGGAGAGGCGTTTTACCACTCGCCCCCAGCCAAACAGCGCTGTTTGGTGTACGGTAATGACCGGCACGCTGCTGCGGAACAGCTCCACCTCGATGTTGCCCACAAACAGCTCGGTGTTGCCCGGCACAAAGCGGTAGCCGACGTGGTTTTCCTGAGCATAGGTGAGAATTTTGGCGTTGCGTGTTTCCTCGGCGTACAGTTCGGTTTGGATGATGCCGTGGAACTCATCGGGGTGAGCCTCCAAAAATTGGTCAAAACTGCGATAAAGGGATACCTCGTGTTTGCCAACGGCGACCTGGCCGCCCACTACGCCAATCACCCGGTAGCCGGAACGGTTGCTGTCCAGCCAATCGAGCAGCTCACGCGTCATGCGGGTATTACCCACCAGCAGCACGCGTGTCAGGCCCGTACCGCTGCGGAACAGCTGTACCCTAATAAATCGGGCCAAATTGCGGAACACCACTAAAAAGATAAATCCAAAGGCAAAGCCGTAAATCGGCACCAGCCGGGCGGGGAAAATCGGCTTGCTGGCCATAAAGTTCCAGAAGATAACAAACAGCAGCCCAATAAACGAGCCAATCAGCAGCCGTCCCAACTCCTTAAACCGGTATTCATATATATTGCTGTTGTACAGCCCCAGCAGCGCAAAAATGAGAATCCAAAAGGGCAGTACCAGCAAAAATACACCGATAAACGTCCGTCCGCTCGACGGGCCAATCGGCGCCTCGTTAAAGCCTAGCGCCAGCTTTACGCGCAGCACATACGCCGCAACAAACGCCAGCACCAGCGCCAAAAAATCCCCCACCACCAAACACAGGTTGTAAATAAGTGAGGCATTATTTTTCATTACCTAGATTGTATCACGGGAGGGCTACGGAGGTGCTGTCGCCCACACGGCATTCGGCGCACTTTGCTTAAGCTTGCTATACTTAGATGAGGATGATTTGCACGATGGCAGTTTTGGCTTTATCCCGGCCGTCCGCGGCAGTACAGCCGGTCTTCCCTTCTTGCCCTGATTCTAAGAAACATATCGTTCAAAAGGAGGTGGTATGAACGACATGGTGCGCCCCACTAAAAAACAGCGGGAGCTGCTGACGTTTATCGAGCAATTTATCGGCGAGCACGGCTACAGCCCGAGCTACCGGGAGGTTATGACCGGGCTCAACTATACGTCGGTGGCGACCGTGGCATTGCATATTAATAACCTGATCCGCCGGGGGCATTTGCGCAAGCGTGACCACTCGGCCCGCTCCTTGGAGGTAGTGGCGCCGAGCGAGCCGGCCAAGATAACAACCAACCAAATTAAGGCCGGCGAAGAAAAGTGGCTTGTCGAAAAGGTAGAGCATTTGTTTACCGAGCTGGAACAGGCCAGCAACGTGGCGACCGAGAACCTCGACCATCTGTATGTCCTGGTCGGCGCGCTGAAAGTGCTCGGCCTGGACGGCGCTGCGCAGAGTTTTATTCCGCGTTTAACGGCTCTCAAGCAAAAGACTCCCGAAACCGAAGCGCAGCAATAGCGTTTTGTTGGCAAAACTACACCACGTATGTAGTGTGCACCATGCTATGCTACATATACTTAACATGTAAACGCTGGAAGCGAGTGAAATTCTCGCACTGTGCCGCAACGGTGACGCCCGCATTAAACTGACGGGCCAAGTCCGATACAGCTCCTTACACTAAGTTCCCGAGCAGGAACGCGTGGTTGTCTATCTTCCACCCCTGCTCGCGACTCGAGCAGTTTTATGGGGGAAATAACACCGTGCAACCTACCGGGGAACGTGCCGCGACACGAAGCGGTCTTTGAGGCTGTTCGTGCCGAAGTTGACCTGAGCGCGCCGGTCGAGCGTTCGGCTGAGGACGGTGCGGACGACGCCTGGGTAGACGAACAAGAATACTCCCACTCTACGCGGGTTATTGAGTTGTTCGGCGAGCTTGCAGTACGCGGCGCGCTAGATACGCACGAGGGCATAGTCGCGAAAGAGACGCTCCGCGAACGGTTTGAATCGTCGATTATAGAGATGCTCCATACCGATAAAGAGTTCCGGGAGTGGCTGGAAATCAACCGCGAGCGCCGCCACCTTGTGCGCCACAACCGTATCATGGCGCTTGACGGTAAAACAGAAATTGCCGGTCTGGTGCAGCGCGGCTATAAAAAGGCCCAAGAAGATGCCCTGGCCGATGTCCGGATGCAGCCGGTTGCTGAACGCTGCGGCGCGGATGTACGCGTGGTTGGACGGGTGGAACGCCTGCCGATTAACGGGATGCTCCTTGGCTGTAGCATGGATCTAAAAGAGGCCATGGAACAATATGGCGAAAAGTTCTACGACGATCTCGGCAACCGCAAAGATCTGGCATTTTTCCAGTGGTATTACCGCATTGATGAAACAACGCTGCTGGCCGCGACGTACGCGGTCGACCATACGGATATCGACATTATGCGGGAGGTGTGGGCCGAGTTTGGCGGCAACATTCCGGCAGGCACGCCGACGAGCGTCTGGCTCGACCACGATATTACGCGTAAGTGCACCCTTGAAGAGGCGCGGGCGCTCGTAGTGCAAATTCGTGACCGATTCTACGAAAAGCGCGGCGTCACCAAACGGCGTTTTTCTGTTGATGAGTTTATGAACATGAACCAGGCGGTGTGCGACGAGATGTTCGACTCGCTGTATACGAAGTTGGGAGAAGCGTCTAAAACGCGACAGCTGGGTGAGGCGCTGCACGCTTTCGTAGGCGGGCTACTACAGGGACGGCAGTATCTTAACCCCAGGATTTACCGTCAATTGCAAGATATGGAAGCTCGCGGTACACTGCATCGCTCCGACGTTGCCTTGCTGGAGCAGCTTGTCCGTTACGCTGTTACCGAACGGCTCCGCGAGGGGCTGGTGATGCTCAAGAATGGCAAGCATCCAGTATTGCAGCAATTTGGTGTAGCAGTAGGAGTCGCACCAGATGCCTACCTTGCTAACCGTTTGGCCGGAAATGTCATTGCGGGCGCTCAGGCCAGGAGGACATACGGCGGTTGTACCCGCTCCATCGACGTCAGTAATGATCCAGATGGGCCTAGGGACAGACCGCAAGATGCCTTCGGTGGTAGGGATGAGGGTGGCTTGGAGTCTGGTGCCTGTGAATATAGCCACAACGGTTGCTACTGTTGTCCTTACGACGACGATGGGAATCTGCTCTCTCAGCCGCAGATTGTGACTGCCCGGCGCAATAGCAAAGGCTTTGCTAAGTGTTTGCGCCCGGCGTGTGGGGCAGAATTAGCCCCGGATGGTTCGGTTATTAGCAAAGGAAGAGTCTTTGCGAAAGCGCAGGCTAAAAGAATGGCCGGCAGTACTCTTATGCCATTCGCCGTGGAGGGGCGTGCCGACAAGATGGCCCAGGCTCGGCAGAGGCGTTATGAAGAGCGGGAAGGAAAAACTGTGGAAAACTCAAGCGAGCTGGCGGTCGCGGGCCATTGACAAGCATAAGCAGGGTCTGGTATTATCACAAGCACTTCTGCGGAAAACTTTACCGCTGAAAGACAAACATGTGTGGTTAAACAAAAAGGCTTGTTGGTTTTGTGAGGGCCGACAGTCAAAGGAGCGGATATGCCTGTCAAAGTAGTTGTGGTTCCATCGCGCGCGGCCCGCGTGCCGGTTGTGGTGCGCCGCCCATCGTGGCAAGAATTTTTGAACTACTAAAGATACGCAGATGGTGAAAGTTCCGACACCTAAGTTTGCAGAGACTGTGAGAGCCGGAAGCATAAAAGAAAACCCGGTACCTCCGGGCTTTTCTTTTGCTGCGTCCCGCGCGGGAACGCGCTCTGCAAACTTAGGTGTCGGAACTCCTGAACGTTACTTCTTAGTCTTGGCAGCGATCTCGGCGTCGATGAGCGAGCTAAATGCGTCTACGGTATTGCCGGGGCGAACCAGCTTGCCGTCTAGGAAGAAGGTGGGCGTCGATTCTTCCTGGCCGGTCTTTTGGAAGGCGTTGATGTCGGCGTTGATACTGTTGTTAACTTTGTCGCTTGCGTAGTCACTCTTGAATTGGGTGAGGTTGAGCCCGAGGCTGGTGGCGTATTGGTCGAAGATCCCTTCGGCGACATTGCTCTGTACCCATTGTTGCTGATTTTCGTACAACAGGTCGTGCATTTCCCAGAATTTGCCTTGCATGCCTGCGGCTTCGGCGGCACGGGCGCTCGCCAGCGCGTTTTGGTGGATTTGCACCAGCGGCAAATTGCGGAATTGGAAGGTGATTTGGTCGTTGTATTTGGCGGCTACCTGCTTAACGGTGGGGTAATATTGGCCGCAGTACGGGCATTCGTAATCGCCGTATTCCAGAAGGGTAACGCCGGTCTTGCCGTTGCCTTCGGTGTGGCTGGTGGGTGAGGCGCCGTTCGCATTGGTTGGGGCCGCCGCTTTGTTGCTATGAAATAATAGAATTCCACCAAAAATGACCACGATGATGGCGATGACCGCCCAAAAAGCTTTACTCATGCCCCTAGTATACAACGTGTTGCCGTAATGTGTGCTACTATAAGCATACGTAAAACATCGGTTCTACCGTGAAAAAACCAAACATTCATCAAGCAAAAAACGTACGGATGTCCGCAGTGCAGAAACGGCGCTTGGCGGTGCGGCGAGCCCGGCCGCTGCACAAGAAGGTGTTGCTGCATCCGTTCACGGTAATGGTGCTGCTGTGCGCCGGCGTGTTAATTGTCGGCACGACGATCCGCGGTTTTGCAGCGTCGTACAACGTGACTGCCACGGTGCCCGCGCCGGTGCCAACGCAAGCAGCGGCAATTACCTCGCCGGGCGCCTCTACCCATGTGCACAGCGCCGCGGTGACCGTTTCGGGCAGCTGCCAGGCGCAATCGTATGTCACGGTCAGTGACAATGGCGTGGTGAGCGGAACCGCCGCCTGCGATACGAACCTGGTTTTCAGTATGCCGCTCACGCTGACGGCGGGCAGCAACGAACTTCAGCCGCACATCTATAGCCTTACCGACCAGCCGGGGCCGGTCGGCCAGCCGGTGACGGTGTATTTTGACGACACAACGCTTCCGCCCGCGATTCCGCCGGCCACACCGGCGACATTGCAGCTCGCCAACGTCGAAAGTAGTCCGTTTGCGCCGAGCATCACTACTTGGAAGACGAGTGACAATCCCACTATTTCGGGTTTTGCCCCACCGTTCTCGCATATTGTAGTGACCTTTCATTCGGCCGTCGTTACCTGTGAAACGCAGGCTGATGCGACCGGCTGGTGGAGCTGTACGCTCGACACTTCCCTGCCCGCCGGCGTCCACCACGTAGGTGTCGTAGCAACGACGCAAGATGGCCGGACGCTCACGCTGCCAACCTTTGATATAACCGTGCTCGCTGCCAGGCAAAGCATCCTACAGCCGGATGTTTCGGCCGCCCCGCACCTCAGCTTCGACCACACCTACCAGTCCCGTCATTCGGGCCAGGCCACGGTATGGAATGTGAACATCACCAGCGGTGTGGCGCCCTTTGTCGTTGATATAGCCTGGGGCGACGGTGCGACTCAGCACCTGGTCCGGCAGGACGGCGCGGGTTTTACGCTGACCCACACATACACGAGTTCCGACAGCAATACCTACCTTATTACCCTGACGACGACCGATGCGCGGCATGCCCAAAGCAAGGTACAAGTCATTGCGGCTATTAACCTGAGCGTGGTAACGGCGGCGAGCGTCCTCAAAACCGATGGCAGCGCAAGCTCGTTTAACGCATTTTTGGCCGAGGTGCAACAGCGGCTGTGGCTCATTTGGCCGGCGTATATGGTTGTGGTGCTCATGGCTATTGGCTATTACCTGGGGGAGCGTGAAGAATATCGGCGGCTGGCGCTCGCCAAGCAGCCGGCTATGCTGGTGCGCCGCGCCGCGCACAGAAATGGTAAGATGAAATAATGATCGAAAGCATTATTGCGTTGGCTTTAGTTGGTCTCGGCCTGTTTGCGCTGGCCTTGCAGCGATTTTATAGCTGCGTGCCGGCCAAAGAACTTAAACGCCTGGCCTCGCGGGGCGACCATCTGGCTGCCACCCTCTACCGGCCGGTGGCGTACGGCGAAAGTTTGCGGCTGCTGCTGTGGACAATATTTGGATTGAGCCTGACCGGCGGTTTTGTGCTGCTGGGCGATTCGCTCGTTGGCTGGGTAGCTTATGTGGGTATTGGTTTGACACTAATGGGGGTGGTGGGCATCCAATCGCTCCGCCTCACGGTGCGGAGTGCGCGCGTGGCCGGTGTGGCAGCACCGACGCTTAACTGGGTGCTCGACCATCTGCACGCGCCCTTTTCGTGGGTGGCACGGACGATCAACCGTTATCGCAGCCATACCGTGCACAGCGGTTTGTACGAAAAGGAAGACCTCCTCGCGCTTATTCGTCAGCAAAGAGAGCAGGTCGATAACCGCATTGCCGGACATGAGCTGGAGCTGCTGGAACGCGTCGCCCAGTTTGGCGAGCAGCAGGCCGCGGATATCGTGCAGCCCATGTCACGGCTTAAGTTGGTAAATGTAAACGACCACATCGGTCCGGTGCTGCTCGGCGAACTGCACAACAGCGGCCAGACAAGTTTTTTGGTGTACCAAGACTCGGCCGACAATGTGGTCGGCACGCTCTACTTGCGCGACGCCGTAGCTGCCAAAGAGGGCGGCCGGGTGGCCGACCTCATGCGAGCCCAACTGTGCTTTGTGCACGAAGATTTTTCGCTCCACCAGGTGCTCAACGCCTTCGTGCGCACCGGCCAGTACATGCTGGTGGTGGTAAATTCTTTCGAAGAGGCGGTGGGCGTTGTTACCCTGCAACATTTCATGGCCGAATTAGTGGGCGAGCAGCCCGGTGACGACTTCACAGCCTACGACAGCCGCAGCGCGGTGGCCGAGTTTAAGCCATCCAAGCATACAGAAGAAGTTGCCGCAGCCGAATCTGAACCCGAACTCGAACTCGAACCGTCGCCCGAAGAGCCAGATATCGAGGCAAATGATACACAGCCCAAAGCATCTTCCCCCGAGCAAACAGAGGTGGTAGAATAACAACAATGAAAACGGCGCACACGAATATGAATCTCCGGGTCGGCAGCTGCTAGTTGGCGCTGGCAGCCTGTGTGAAACGACCCTTGCCCAGCCGCTACCAACCAAAGGAGATTATTATGCGTATTTTGAGTAAAGATTTACAGCAGCACGCCGGCGGGCACGTGCTTATTCAGGGGTGGCTGCACAAAAAGCGGCTGCTGGGTGGCCTCACTTTTATTAACGTCCGCGACCGTAGCGGCCTCACGCAGGTGGTTTTAAAAGACAAAGACGAAGTCGAAAAGTTGCGCGGCCTGCAGATTGGCACGGTGCTGGAAGTGACCGGCACCGTTGCCGACGAGCCGCGGGCGCCCGGCGGCGTGGAGCTGCACGATGCCAAATTGACCGTCATGGTGCCCGTGACCGACGAGCCGCCCATCGAAATAGACAAGCCGCTCAGCCACAAGCCCGAAAACCTCGACACCTTGTTCGATAACCGCGTGATCGGCCTGCGCAACCTGCAAGAACAAAAGATTTTTAAGATCCGCAGCGAGCTCACCCGCTACATCCGCGAGTTTTTGTACCAAAACGATTTTGTGGAAATCAACACCCCCAAGCTGGTGGCCGGCAACGCCGAGGGCGGTGCCGAAGTGTTCAAAACAGATTATTTTGGCCAGGAGGCGACGCTGGCGCAGAGCCCGCAGCTGTACAAGCAGATTATGGTGGGCGTGTTTGAGCGCGTGTTCGAAATTGGCCCGGCCTTCCGCGCCGAGCTTTCGGCCACCACGCGGCACGTATCCGAAGTAACCATGCTCGACGTCGAAATGGGCTTTATCGAGGGCCACGACGACGTGCTGAACTTTTTGCAAGATATGGTTTACAGTGTGCTGACCCGCGCTTACCAAGAGCACGGCGAAGAGCTCAAGAGTCTCGGCGCCCCGGAACTGAAGCTAAAGCCCAAGTTTCCGCACTACACCATGGCCGACATCCACAAGCTCTACCAGGAAAAGACCGGCAAAGACATGAGCAAAGAGATCGACCTCACTCCCGAAGAAGAAAAGTGGATTTGCGAATATGCCCGCGAGCACGGCGGCTGCGAAGCGGTGTTCGCCACCGGCCTGCCCGACAGCAAAATGAAGTTTTACCACATGAAGGGCGAGGAAGGGTCGGGCACCGCACGCAGCGCCGACCTTTTGTTCCGCGGCATCGAGATTAGCACCGTGCCGCAGCGCGAACACCGCCACGAGAATCTCATCGAGCAAATGAAAAAGGCTGGTGTCAACCCCGATGCGCCAGGTTTTGCCCACTACGTCGCCGCCTTCCGGCACGGTCTGCCGCCGCACGGCGGCTTCGGCTTCGGCATCGACCGCCTCACCGAAAAAACCATCGGCCTCGGCAACGTCAAAGAAGCCATTTTGTTCCCGCGCGACATTAACCGTTTGGCGCCGTAATTCGATATTGTGTAATCAGGCAAAGCATGCAATATTAATGAATAGAAACTTTACAGAACTTTTTAGGTTATGAAGGCATATTTATGAGTGTGTTGCGAGTCACTTTTGATCAAGCTCTGCGTGATTTCGTCCTGGATGCCTTTGACAAGAAGGTTGATGAATCAGGGTACCTAGTAGAAAAAAGTAATCCTGAGCAACGAGTGCTCTCCAAAGATGGACAGCAGATACCCAAAGAAAAGTTTGCCGGGATTCGCAAGGGATCGGAAATTTACATTAAATCCGATTTGCTGTCATTAATCGAACTTTGCGAAGATCTTAAAAGTAGGGGTTGACCTTGGCCGGCTGGTTTGACAATCTAAAATCCATCTTTAATATAAAGGTGGACATGAGCGGCCTTAAGTCGGTTCACTTTGATCTTTTAAGTGGTAATCGGGATAATGTCCTCGTAAAGATCGAAAAGAAAGAACTGCGTATCAGTATTGCTGCGGACGTATTAAGTGATCCGGCCAAGAAGGAGCAAATTCAGGAAGTACTCAGGGCCGTAGTGGACGAGAACGGTCATCCCCTGCTCGAGGCCCACGCGGCGAGTACGGTCGAGAACATTACATCCGATCATCAATATGAAGAACTATTAGTATATTTTGAAGATAAGATTCCCCTCGAAGACGTAACTATTTTGCGGGCGGCGCTCTACATCAGGAGATTACACGAAGAAGGTAAGCATGTGGATTCGTTCAAACAGGATATTGTCTCTAGGTTCGGGCAAAGAGGGGCCAACATAGCCAATCTGTGCTCTGCTGGTTATTTTGAATCACACCTAAAGCCAATGTACGAAGAGCTGAAAGAGAGGCCTAATTTTACCCCGCAGATGTTCATAGACAACTATAATCTTATTATCGATAAAGCACTGCTTGCAGTATTCGTGAGTGGTGCAAAATCAGAGCAAGAATTAGAAGACGAGGTGGGGAGTAAACTACTTACGAATCGTACCTATGGTATACATCGGCTTAATATCCACGCAATCGGATCTGAAAACGTAAGGAAGCTCAAAGATTTGATACAAAATCCCACGATTAGTCAGCATTTTACCGCCGATCCTGCTATATCTATCGAAGGCAACATAATGAATGTGCAGATTTTCTTCTAATGAAATTGTATCTCACCTCGTACCGGATTCCGGATGTGCAGGCGTTGTGCGACCTAGTGGGCAAGCCGGCGGGCAAGATTACTGTGGGGCTCATCCCAAACGCGAAAGATTATTACGCGTTTCGGGCGCGGCGGGTGAAAATCCGGCTGGTGGCGCGGTATTTGCGGAGCCTTGGTTTTCATGTGGGGCTGGTCGACCTAAACGAGAAGCGCTCGCGGCGCGACCTTGCCGACACGCTCAAAAAATACGACGTGTTGTGGGCAATGGGCGGCAACACCTTTTGCTTGCGCGAAGCGATGCGTAGCAGCGGGTTCGATAAAGTTATCGCGGGCGTCCTGGACGCCGGCGTGGTGTTCGCCGGCGAAAGCGCCGGCGCCTGCGTGGCTGGCACCGACCTGCACGGTGTAGAGCTGGCCGACGACGCCGAATTCGCCGAAAAAGTCATCTGGGAGGGCTTGGGCCTGAGCCAGCACTACTTTATTCCGCACGCCGATAACGCCGACTTTGGCCCCATTATGGACGAAATCGCTCTCACTCGCGCTGTA
>DATGEW010000023.1:0-3085 GCA_035309745.1 Saccharimonadales bacterium (SeqCode) | reverse complement strand
AAGCTTTAAGAGCGGTCCGCGTACGGCGTATCGCATGCTGGCCTATGGCATCGTGCTGCTGAGTTTGGCCATGTTGCAGCTGCCAATTTTAGGATTGTTCGACCTGTGGAACACCTTTTGGGCGACTTCGGGAGCAGCCATTGTGCCGTTTGTGGTCGCCGCATTGCTTATATATGCAGGACTGCGGCGCCTGGCCTTCGAAATGCAAATCCACGGGCGGCACACCTCATTTTGGCTGGCATGCTCACTGGCTGTCGTCATTGCCATACCCACAGGAATTGTCGCTCATTTTTGGGCGCTGTATAAGGCTAAAGGCATCGATGTGTACTGCGGAGTGGTCGCTTTCGGTACGGTTTTTATGATAATGACGGTGTCGCTGGCGCAAATCGTCACCAACAGTATCGGTGCAGCGTATCAGCGAGCAATGCGCGGACTGGTGATAACGCTCGGGATGCTGACTTTTGGCGGGCTGCACGAAGTGGTGACCACCATGCTTTTTAGCAGCACGAGCATTTTCGAGAATTACGGGGTTTACCTGTGGCCGTTTATTGCGACCGGCATGTTATTTTTGCGGCCAGGCTACGAGTTCCACCAACTTGTTATGGTACCGGCCGAGCAAATGCCGGCGGCGGTCACCCGCGAACCGGATGACGGCGAGTATATCACCAGCATTACGGTTATCGCCGACCTGGCCTCCCGCCCGGAGGCTATTGAGCCGGTGCTGGAAGAATTGCGCGAGTTTACCGCTTGGAAACACGCCGGTGAGGCATTGCTGCCCGCCGACAAGCAGCGCCTGCTCACCATTTACACCAAATTGGAGGGCTATCTGCTGTACAGTGACCCGCTCCGCGCCTTTACTACAGATGAAATTCGCGCCAAATTAAGCCCCTCTTTTCGCACGATGCTGGAATATCGGGGTGTCAACCTACCAACGACTCCGGCTGCGCCTCAAAAGCCCGCGCAGCCAGCCCCGCAAGTGGCTCAATAAGAAGTTACTAGCACTCTTGACATACGAGTGCTAGTTTTTTATGCTAGAAGCATGCTAGCACTCGCAACTGCTATTTGCTAAATGAAAGGGACAAACGTTTATGGGAAAAATTATTGGTATCGACCTCGGCACGACTAACTCCGCGATGGCGGTGATGCAATCCGGCAAGCCGGAAATTATTGCCAACAGCGAAGGCGACCGCACCACGCCGAGCGTGGTGGCACTCGACAAAAAGGGTAACCGGCTGGTGGGCAAAATCGCCCGGCGCCAGCAGGTGACCAACTCCAAGAATACGATTTACGAAGTGAAGCGTCTTATTGGCCGCCGCTGGGAAGACCCGGAGGTGCAAAAAGACCTGAAGCTCATGGGCTACGAAATTATAAAGAGCGGACAGGGCGTAAAGGTTAAGATGGGCGACAAAGAATACAGCCCGGAAGAGATCAGCGCCATGATTTTGGGCAAGCTGAAAGCCGACGCCGAAGCTTTCCTGGGCGAGCCGGTAAGCGAAGCCGTCATTACCGTGCCGGCATACTTCGACGACAGCCAGCGCCAAGCCACCAAAGACGCCGGTAAGATCGCCGGCCTGGAAGTAAAGCGCATCATCAACGAGCCGACTGCCGCGGCCCTGGCGTACGGCCTCGACAAAGGCGACAAAAAGGATGAAAAGATTGCCGTGTACGACCTCGGCGGCGGTACGTTCGACGTGTCCATTTTGGAATTGGGCGACGGTGTCTTCGAAGTAAAGAGCACCAATGGCGACACGCACCTCGGCGGCGCCGACTTCGACCGGGTGCTGGTCAACTACTTTGTGGACGAATTTAAGAAAGAAAGCGGCATCGACATTTCGGGCGACAAAGCCGCCATGCAGCGTCTGCGCGACGAAGCCGAGAAGGCGAAGATCGAGCTGAGCACCGCACAAGAGGTGGACATCAACTTGCCGTTCTTAACCGCTGACGCCGACGGGCCGAAGCACTTCGAGCACAAGCTCACCCGCGCCAAGCTCGAGCAGTTGGTCACCGACCTCATTAGTAAAACGGCCGAGCCGTGCGAAAAGGCGCTGAAAGACGCCGGCCTTGCCGCAAGCGACATTAACGCCGTCGTGCTGGTGGGTGGTATGACCCGCATGCCTGCCGTACAAGACAAAGTAAAGAGCATCTTCGGCAAAGACCCGATGAAGGGCGTTAACCCCGACGAGGTCGTGGCCGTGGGCGCCGCAATTCAGGGCGGTGTGCTGCAGGGCGACGTCAAAGACGTGCTGCTTCTGGATGTGACCCCGCTGAGCCTCGGTATCGAAACCATGGGCGGCGTGATGACCAAGCTCATTGAGCGCAACACCACCATCCCCACCAGTAAAAGCGAAGTATTCTCCACTGCTGCCGACAACCAGCCGCAGGTCGAAGTGCATGTGTTGCAAGGCGAGCGCGGCATGGCCGAAGGCAACAAGTCGCTGGGCCGATTTATCTTGGACGGCATCCCGCCGGCGCCGCGTGGCGTGCCGCAGATTGAGGTGACCTTTAACATCGACGCAAACGGTATTTTGAACGTGACTGCCAAAGACAAAGGCACCGGCAAAGAGCAGAGCATTACCATTCAAAACAGCGGCAATCTGGACAAGACTGAGGTTGAAAAGATGGCCAAAGAAGCCGAGGCTCACGCCGAAGAAGACAAGAAAAAGCGTGAGGCCGTGGAAGCCCGCAATGTGCTGGAAAACGCCGTGTATCAGGCTGAAAAACTCAAGAGCGACTACAAAGACCGCTTAAGCGAAGACGACATAAAAGGTCTGGACGAAGCAGTCGAAGCCGCCAAGAAGGTAAGCGCCGACGATAAAGCAGACAAAGACGCGCTGGAAGCCGCGGCCAAAGCACTGAACGACAAGATTATGCCCATCGGCGCCAAAATGTACGAAGCCGCCAAGGACGAAAAACCGGCCGCCGACGACAAGTCCGAAAAATCCGATGACGATACCGCCGGTAAAACCGATAAAAAAGACGGCCCCGTAGAAGGCGAAGTCGTCGACGAGAAATAGGTCGCTGGACAAAGGCGGCGGGGCGGGTGAAAATGAGCGTATGTTTGGACACAGCAAAAAAGAAGATTCCG
>DATGEW010000022.1:0-11883 GCA_035309745.1 Saccharimonadales bacterium (SeqCode) | reverse complement strand
GGATAATCCGGCTGCACGCGCACTGGGTGAGATGGCAAACGCGTTATCGGGCTTTCCTCGGCGTATCCTACCGCAGGTGCTCGCCGGCCCAAAGCGCTATGAATTGCAACCATACCGGGCACCGACTCAAGCGAGCGCCGTAGGCCGCGGCGGTCGGCGACCCGCCCGAACAACCCGTCGCCTTCGTTGAATGTCTGGTGTGTGGAGCCGACTGTTTGATCGAGAAGCTCTACATCTCCATTCGCCTGCCTGCGCTTCACGTCTTCCACAATGGCGCGCGTGGGGTGGACCTCAAAATTACGGCAACCTGTTTGCTCTAGGAACGGCACGAGTTCTTCCAAGTTTGCACTCCAGTCTGGCCGCCCGGGTAGGTCGTAGGGATAGAGGTCCATATTTGATACGGCAATTTCAATGGCGAGGCCAGGCGTTCGTAAACTCATATGCCCCTTAGTGTACCAAAACCAAAACCGAACATTGTATCAAATTTAACATTGATAGTGCTTTTGGTTATAATGCTAGTAAATGGGCACAAAAGACAGACGTATGGGGCGGTTTTTGGGCAGCGCCGACAAGTTCAGTGAAAAACAGGTGGCCGAAACCCTGGATATGCTGATTGAGCATGGGGTGTCACGTGGTGCGAGTGATATTCATATTGAGCCGTTTGAACGGTTTGTACTGGTACGCTACCGTATCGACGGCGGCTTGCGCGGCGTGCACAAATTGCCCCGTGGCGCGCTCGGTACGATTATGGCGGTAGCCAAAAAGCGTGCCGGCTTACATACCGAAGACAGCCAGACGCCGCAAGAGGGCGTCTACGCATTTACGCTGGGCGGCCGCGAGGTGGACGTCCGGCTCGACACCATGCCGGTGTATGGCGGCGAAAAAGCGGTACTGCATCTGTCTGTCAAATTGGGTAAACCCCAGGAACTGGAAGCACTCGGGTTCTGGGGGCAAAACCTTGCAGCGATCGAGCAGGTACTCACCAGTCCGCATGGTCTGGTGATGGTTGCCGGGCCGCGCCACAGCGGACTGTCTTCGACGCTTTTCAGTATGCTCCACCAGCTGAACTCTCCATTGGTGAGCATTGCCACCGTGGAGCTGCACGCCAAGCATCACTTGCCCGGCGTCAGCCACAGTTATTTGCAGGGCGGCATGGAAGTGGCCGAGGCCTTGCAGGCAGCACTGCGTCAAGACCCGAACATTATTATGCTGGGCGACATGCCCGACAGTACTACCGCCTCCATCGCCGTCCACGCCGCTTCTACCGGCCACCTGGTACTCAGCGCCATGCATGCCGATGGCGCGGTGGCTGCGGCACTGCGGCTGCGTGCCGCCGGTGTAGAACCATTTTTGCTTGCTACCGCACTGCGCGCCTGTATCGGCCAGCGGCTGGTGCGTAAACTCTGTCCGGATTGCCGGGTGCGCTACGCGGTGACCGCCGACGAGCAAAAACAATTAGTCGCACGGTTTGGCATGACCACACCTGCCGCGCGCAGGCAAGTCCACGAGCTGGAGCACGCCCTTGCGCCCGCTATCTTTGGCGACGTAAAACAGCTCAGCAGTACACCGAATCAAATCACTCATCTCTGGAAAGCAAGCAGCGAGGGTTGCGAAACCTGCGGCCACACCGGCTACCAAGGCCGGGTCGCAATCGTAGAAGTGCTGAACAATTCCGACGGGCTGCAAAAAGCAATTCTCTCTAAAGATATTCTGTCGCTCCCTGCGCTGCATGCGGTGGTGCTTAAAGAAGGATTCATCCCGCTGGCGCTTGACGGGCTCATTAAGGCATTGCGCGGCCAAACCACGGTCGCCGAGGTACTGCGCGCCGTAAGCGCCTGAACAGATGCACGTTCGCCGGCGTTTTGCGCTATAATCTAGTCGTATGAAAACCGCACCACACCGCTCGCAAGGATTTACCGTTATCGAACTCATGGTGGTTGTCGTGGTGGTGGTAATTTTAGGGGCGCTCGTGGCGCTTACCTATAGCGGAGTGCAGGCAAAAAACCGCAATGGCGACCGTCAGACCGCCATCGATACGCTGCAGAGCCAGCTCGAAACCTACTATTACGCTGAAAACACCAAATATCCTACCCTCGCCCAGCTCAACGACGCCGCTTGGCGGGCGAAAAACCTGCCTAAACTCGCCGCCAACGGCCTGCAAGATCCGCGCTGGAGCGCGAAGGTTACTGCCTGTACAACTGGCGGAAAGGCAGTTGCTGCTGCCACCCCGGCGGCCAATTGCTACAGCTATCAGGTAACTGCCGCCAACGGCGACGCCTGCGACAACGTCAAAGTTGACTGCGTTCACTACACCTTGACCGCATTTCTCGAAGGCGGCGATAAATACGTAAAAAGCAGCCTCAACTAGCCGACGAGCCGACGGTTTTTACGCCTACGGCCGGTTCTGAATATTGCGGCGTTCTTCTAGGAATTGCTCGTGCACTTCCAGGATGCGCCGGGCGTATTCATTTGGATTCGGGCAATACGGGAACTGGAATTTGGAGCGTTCGCCCGCGGTCTCGGCCTTGAGAATGCCGTAATTAAACATGTGTGGCAAAATACCGTCCTGAATAACCGTGACGTCTTCCAGATTGTCCATGCTGAGCTGCGACACTTGGCGGCCGAACAAACTATTCTGCGAAATCTGCGTGATGCTATCGGTAGTAATAACCCACTGGTTCTGCCAATATACTGTTGTTGCCACGGCCAAAATAACCACCATGCCGATAACGACAATGCCCAGGCCACCATATACCAGCGTCGTGACATTGCCACCGCCAACGTTGTATTGGTCGAGCAGATGCGGCAAAAGCACAAATGCGAGCAGCCCGGCGATAATAAGCCCGAAGACCGCCGAAATGTACATCGACACAATGCCGAACGGGTGCCGTTTGAGGGTTGCAACGATTTGCTCGCCCGGTTGCAGCACTACCATCGGGTGGAGTCCGGCGGCTTCGGGCCGGTCGTAAGCCGGCTTGAGGCTTGCAGGCTGCTGGATAGGCTGCGGCGGTTCGCTCGGTTGCGCAGGCATCTGCTGGGGCTGAAGTGGTTGATTCGGATCGGGGGATTGCGGTTCCATCGGATGTATTATACCAGCTTATACCAAACCCAGCTGGTCTTTGGTCTCGCGCGGCGTCCGTCCGAGATGCTGGTACGCTTTTACCGTAACCTTGCGGCCGCGCGGTGTGCGCTCCAGCAGACCGATTTGCATGAGGTACGGCTCGTAAAAATCTTCGATCGTGCTGCGCTCTTCGGCGGTCAGCGCGGCCAGTGTTTCTACTCCCACCGGGCCTCCCTTATAGTTGTCGATAATGGCCATCAGCAGCATACGGTCGGCCGGGTCCAGGCCGAGTTCGTCGACTTCGAGCAGTTCCAGCGCCTGGTTGCTTACCCGCATGTCGATAATGCCGTCACCATTGACATCGGCGTAGTCGCGCACCCGTTTTAAGAGGCGATTAGCAATGCGAGGCGTGAGACGCGAGCGTTTGCTCAGCTCCTCGGCTGCCTCAGCGGCAATGGCCACCTGCAGAATAGCGGCGGCACGCTCAATAATCTGCCTAATCTCGGCGGTCTTGTAAAATTCCAACCGGTGAATCATACCGAAGCGATCGCGAAGCGGCGCGGCCAGGTTGCCGGTGCGGGTTGTGGCACCAATGAGCGTAAATTTCGGCAGGTCGAGGCGCAGGCTGCGGGCGCTCGGCCCCTTGCCCAGCATAATGTCCAGCTTGTAATCTTCCATGGCTGAATACAACACTTCTTCGACCACACGGTTCAAGCGGTGAATTTCGTCGATGAACAAAATGTCGCCGTCGGCCAGGTTGGTCAGTAGGCTCGCCAGGTCGCCGGCTCGCTCAATAGCCGGCCCGCTGGTTATGCGGATTTGCGCTCCCATCTCGTGGGCAATAACACTCGCCATTGTTGTTTTGCCCAGCCCTGGCGGGCCGTACAGTAAGATATGGTCCAGCGGCTCGCCGCGTTTTTTAGCGGCATCTATCGCCAGGCGCAGATTCTGCTTGAGCCGTTCCTGACCGATGTAATTGGCAAAATCGTGCGGCCGCAGGGTGACTTCCAGCTCCCCCTCTTGCTGATCGTCGTCCGGTACCTTGGTGTTTACGATGCGCTCTACCGCCATAGCTTCCTTATTATACAGGAAGGCTATACTACATCAGATTCCGTTTGGGCGGCAAGTGCCTGCGCCCATTTTCGGCGCAAGCGAACCGCGAGGATGGTAGCGATATTGACCGCGCCGTTTGTCATGGTAAACAGTGGGTACAGCACAACTGCCAGCGTACCATGCCAACCACTGGCGAGCGCGCATAGGCCGGCACACAGTGATAACAGCCAAAATGTGACCGATTCGCTGCGCCCGCGCAGCCATGCTTCTTTGACTCCCATGAGCGTTGCGGCGGCATCAGCCAAAATAGCGCCCCACAGGGCGAAGAGCGCTTCGCCGCTCAGAAGCCATACGGCCACGCCGGTTGTGGCGGCACCGAGCGCAAAACTGTCGGTATGGTCCAGCCCCTTTTTAAGCTGGCCGTGGTGCCGCGCCAAAATCAGGCCAACAATGAACAGCCCGCCCGCCACCTGCGTGCCGGACAGCGCCAGAGAATATGACGCGCCTTTGGCCAGCTGCGACAAAAAGGCCAGCAGTGCCAGCCCGATACGCAAAAGCCATGCCCAGGCATACGGCTCAGATCGCTTGGTGTGCAAGCTCCACAGGTACAACCCGATCGCCGCCCACGTGCACACGCTGGCGCCCACCGCAAAAATGGTGGCGTCGATATGTATAGCCATGTCCCACCCTCGTTTACAAAAACTTACAAAATGTTCCGTGTGATTTATATCACATTACAAGCAACAGTACGTTAGTCTACGACGCCTTGGAGGCTGGCGGCGGTGAAAATTTTAACGGCATCTAGGCGCTTTTCTTGAGCGCTTGTTTAATACGATCTTCTACCGGCAACGCTGTATCGACGTTTTGGAGGGCTTTGGCCGCATCTTGTGGTGTGTATCCCAGCGCGACCAATGCTTCGACCGCTTCGTCTTGAGTAAGCGAGCGGTCGGACTGCAATAATCCGGCGGTGGCTAAGTCCACACCCTCCAGCCCCACCTTATCTTTCAGTTCTACCACCACGCGTTCGGCGACGCGTTTGCCGACACCACTGGCCTTTTGCATAGTTTTAACATCGCCCGTGGCAATTGCAGCGCGCACTTCGTTAGCCGTACCGGTACTCAAAATATTCATGGCCATTTTCGGGCCCACGCCGGTCACGCTCAGCAACTGCTCGAACAGCTCTTTGGTATCCTGCAGCAAAAAGCCGTACAGGTCGTAGGCCGCCTCGCGGATATGTTCATATATATAAAGCTTGGTGAGATCGCCCGCGCCCAAACGCCCGTAATCCTCGTTGGTAACCATGACGCCGTAGCCCACGCCGCTGACGTCCAAAATAACTTGTTCCAGGGTTTTTTCGGCCACTACGCCGGTAAGCGATGCAATCATGTCTGGTATTATGGCATATGATGAGTATCTTTGCAGGCACGGCCGCATACTACGACGATTTTCGGCCGGGCGTTCCACCGGAGGTTGTCGACTGCATTATCAGCGCGGTCGCACGCTCAGATACACTGTTGGATCTGGGGTCGGGAACGGGCCGTATTACCGAGCAGTTTGCATCCTATTTCCGGGAGATTATCGCTGTCGAACCGGACGCCGAGATGACCACGTTTGCCCGCCGGCGCCTGGCGCGCTTTCCAGCTACGGTACTCCACACAACTGCCGAGGAAATGTCGCTGCCCGATGGTTGGCAGGCATCGGTGTGTACTATTTCGCGCGCCTTCCACTGGATGGACCGGCCTAAGGTACTGCACCGGCTCGAGCAAATCATGGCGTCCGATGGCGTTATCGCCATTTTTTCAGATGACAGTTTCTGGCACGTCACGAGCGACTGGGCTACGGTAATGAAAAAGACTTTGGCACGGTTCATCGGCCCCGAACGTCGAACAACCATGGGCGCATATAAGCCGCCGCGCGATTATTTTAGTGAAAACTTTTCGTCGTCCGTTTTTACGCAGCTAGAATACCACACCATTCCGGTCGTACGCACCTGGACCGCCGACCAAATTATCGGCTACCTGTATTCTACCTCGTTCGCATCGCATGCAGTGCTGGGCGATAAAGCGCCGGCGTTCGAACGCGAGTTGCGGCAAGGCCTGGCCCGGCTTTCCCCGAGTAATTATTTCACCGAACATAACCACTTCGATATACTGCTGGCGCGCCGCGGCTAGCGCTTAGGCCAGGCGGGCGACGCTGGCGTGGGTCAGTGCGGCGGCAAGGGCGTCGGCAGCGTCGTCCGGCCGGGGGACGGTGTCGAGCCTCAGCAGCACGCGCACCATCTCTTGCATCTGCTTTTTGTCGGCCTTGCCATAGCCGGTGACGGCTTGTTTGATTTGCATCGGCGTATATTCGAACAGCGTGAGACCGGCCTGTTTGCCGCACAGCAGCACCACGCCGCGGGCCTGCGCCACGGTCATCGCCGTGGTCACATTGCGGGCAAAAAACAATTTTTCCACACTCATTACGTGCGGCTTCGTTTGCACAATGATGTCGGTTAACTCTTCGTAAATAGTCTGCAGGCGCACGGCGTCATCTTCGTGCACCGGCGTGCGGATAACACCGGCGTCTACCAAATCGGCCTTCAGGCCCTGCACTTCAATGACCCCAAAACCCAAAATGCCAGTGCCGGGATCGATGCCAATGATTCTCATGTCCTTATTGTCGCATACTGAACGCCCAACTCTTCCGGCGTTACCACATCGATCATCGCAACGTGAGCCGCAAAATGGCTCACCCAGCCATCATAGCCATCACGATCATCAAGTGTCGGACTAATCTCCGTACCGTAAACCGGACCACAGACCATAGCAATGCCTAACTCACCTGAGACAGTCTCACCTATATATGTCCCATCATCAAGGTCTCGCGGCAGGCCGGCAACATAAGTTAGATCACCTATCCTGATTGCAGTTATGAAGAGTGCTTCAAGCAAGACTGAGATTTCGCGTTCGGTCATTGCACGGCCAAGCCGTCTGGACAGAGTTGCAATCTTCCCTGTATCCGTATCGAGCACTTCGAAGCCGTTGGCATAACGGGTGATTACTTCTCCCTGGGGCGCTAACGGATAAAATCCGGCTGCGCGCAGCCGCTCCCGATACGGTTTCACCATTTCGTACCAACCCTTAAAGCTACCCAACACAACGACGTTTCGACCAGGGTGGTCTTTGTTATATACCGGTAGCAGTTCCGGAGCTAATTCGTTGACCCACTCGAGTAAAGCTGTACCAGATGGTCGTTGTAGAACCGGATACCGAGCGGTCATGCTAATCCAACAGAGATTCGGCGATGTCAAAGTTGACGTGTGTGTTGGTGACGTCGTCAATGTCTTCGAGTGCATCCATGAGGCGCATGATTTTGCCGGCAGTGTCTTTGTCGGTAACCGCTACCGTGGCGTTCGGCACATAGGTCAGCTCCGCCTCCTTGATTTCTACGCCCTGCTCACGGAGTGCATCGCGCACCTTTGCCAGCTCGTTGGGTTCGGTATAAATGACGCTTTCGCCGTCTTCTTCCTGCACATCTTCGGCGCCAGCGTCCAGCGCCTGCAGGACGAGGTCATCGCCGGTGCCAGCCACGCGGATCATGCCCTTGCGGTCAAACTGGAAGGCTACCGCACCCTTTTCGGCGATATTACCGCCATGTTTAGAAAACGCCAGGCGTACTTCTGGATAGGTTCGGTTGATGTTATCGGTGGCGGCTTCGGCCAAAATGGCCACCCCGCCCGGCCCGTAACCTTCGTACAACACCTCCTGCAGCTGGGCGGCGTTTTTGTCGGCAACGCGCTGGATGGCCCGGTCGATATTAGCCAGCGGCATATTCGCGGCTTTGGCTTTGTCGATCGCCAGACGCAAGCTAAAATTCGTGCTTGGGTCGGTGCCGGCACGGGCTGCAATGGCAATTGCATTGCCCAGCTTGGTAAATACTGCGCCGCGCGCTGCGTCCTTGGCGCCTTTTTCGCGTTTGATGGTGGACCACTTGCTATGTCCGCTCATGCCGACTCTCCTTTTTGCCGTTCAAGCTGTTTCTTCTCTGTTATTATAGCATATTTTGTATGAAGTTTAAGCCCGGTGAGCATGGCAAACCAGATAATCAGCGCGTACGCCGCCAGCATGAAGGGCAGCGGAAAGCCTATGCCCTGTATAAAACTGTGCGGCGTGCGGCTCAGCACATTGGCGGCGTCAAGCATATAGGTGAGCAGCCACTTCGCTGGCCAAGCCAGCCAGCCTGCGGCCGCCGGTAATAGCATACCGGCTAAACCCGCCACCATACACAAAAGCATGGCCAGCGGCACGAACGCCACCACCAGCACATTGGCGGGCAACCCCACCAGCGACATCTGGCCAAAGGTATGCAGCACATACGGCAAGGTCATTGCTTCGGCGCACAGGCTTTCGATGATGAGCGCAAGCAGTGCGGGCGGCTCGCGGGCACCGCATAGCCGTTTGGTAACGAGCGGAGCCACGACCACCACTCCAAAAAATGCCAAAAACGACAAATACCAGCTTATGTTTCCCCACAAGTAAAGCGGATTAGCCAACACACTTATACAACCGGCGGCCAGCAATAGCACAAACGGCGGAATGGTCCGCCCGTAATACCATGCCAAAATACTTAACACGCTAATGATTGCCGCGCGGACAATGGATGGGCTGCTCCCCGTCAGTGTTACAAACAGCAAGATGAGGCTCACACAGCCGGCAGCCGTTTGGAATTTGGACCTACCAGCGAACAGCCGCCGAACAACGTCTACAATGACAGTCAGATTGTAGCCCGATACCGCAATGATATGCGTCAGTCCCACCAACAGCATGTGCGCCGTGTCGGTTGGTAGGGTGTTGCGCTGGCCAATCAGCAACCCCATTCCAAACGATGCGAGCGGCTCCGGCAGTGCCGATTGCAACCCCGCCGCGAAACGCCGCCGCCCATCATCTATATATGAAGGATGATGGGCGAACACCTGCACCGTGGCGAAACTCATCGAGCCCTGACTGCCGCCGAAGCCGGGATACAGCTTGCCGCTCACCCGCACGGTATCGCCCCGGCGCACCAGCGGCGGGCCAAAGCCGGCAACCGACACCGCCCCCGGCAGTGGCTGCCGCACGGATTCCGCTCCATATATATTAGATAGCGCAAACGCCAGCTGGTGGTGTGTGCCGGTAGCGCTGTCTTCTGCAGCAGTGCCGAGCAGCGTCACTTTGTGAAAAGCCAATGGTTTGTAGTGTGCCAGTTGACGCGAAACGCTTGAGCCGCGTTGCCACCCCACGCCAAAAAAGCACAGCGCCACAAACACGAGTGCCACCAGTCCGTGCCGCCGGAGCACCCACCACAAAGGCACTGCCGCGCAGGCGCATAGCAGCCAGGCGTGGTTCCACGGGCGGGCGTAGGCTAATCCCATACCGGCAAATAGCGCCAGGCACGAACCGCCCGTCAGCACCGCACGCGGCACGCGATATCGTAAAATACCCGCAAACACGCCGGGATTATACCAGCACTTGCCTCAACTGTATCGCTATTCGCCGCTCTGGAAGACAGTGGTCGAAAACTCCGGACAAGACTGGTCGATCCACGCCGTTTGCAGTGGCGTGGTGCCGCCGGGCAAGACGAGCTGCAACGTCGTAGAGGCCGCAGTGCACGCAGCCGGGTCGCCGTAGGCCCCCGCGTCCGGGAAGCCCAGCACGACGTGCGCCTTGCCCCCACCAGCCGCCAGTGTTATGGTCGCCGCGGGGTACAACGCGTTGTCGGAGGCGCTTGAACCGAGCACCGCACCGTGTGCGTCAAGCAACGAAACGGTCGGATAGCCAGAAATGGTGCAGCTTACCGTTCCGTTGTTGGTGACAACGGCGTGCTTGTATATCGTACCGGCCGTACCGTCGGAGCTGCCCTGGCTGAGTACCAGATTCGTCGGGCTGCAGGCCGCTCCCGCGACAGGTGTCGTCGCCGGCTTAGCCGAAGAGCCCGCAGTTGCCTTTGTTTGCGGCGCAGTCGTGCCCGTGCTGGTACTCGCCACCGGCTTCTTGTGCGCCTCGTGCTGGCGCCACGTCCAGTACCCGCCGCCCGCCGCCAGCGCAACTACTACTACCATAACTACCGCAATGAGCACATCACCTTGCTGTCGTTTCATCCGCTGCATATCCGTCCACCGTTTATCTTGCTTTCATTCTACGCCCGCCCGTGCCGCCCGGCAACCAACGCCCGTTGACTTTTTCGCCAAAAAAACAGATAATGTACCCTGTTATTGGCGTTGCGCAACCGCTTCCCCGCCCATGACTGCAAAGCTTCTCCTAGAAGTTTTGGGCCCATAGCTCAGTAGGTTAGAGCAGAGGCCTTTTAAGCCTCGTGTCCTGGGTTCGAATCCCAGTGGGCCCTCCAAATTTCATTCTCAGATTATATTTGGTTCGAACGTACGCCTCTCCATTGTGAGAGGCTTTTTCATCTCTATTGAAAGTTCTGGTCCTACTTGGTGTTTGCTATGATTACTGTGTGACAAACCAGCAAATTATTCAAAAGACTAAGGATTACGTTGAAGAAAAGTTTAACGGAGAAGGTACTGGCCATGATTGGTGGCATATGTACCGTGTCTGGAAGCTGGCGAGCCATATAGCTCAATCAGAGTCCAAGGCTGATAGCTTCATTGTTGAATTAGGTGCACTGCTGCACGATATTGCTGACTGGAAGTTTAATGATGGCGATATGGAAGCAGGACCTAGAGCTGCTCGTGATTGGCTGGAGAGTCTTGGCGTTTCAGATGAAGTAATTCAAAAGGTTGAAGATATTGTTCGAAACGTTTCCTTTAAGGGAGCGAACGTACAACAAAATATGAAGTCCCTTGAGGGTAAGATAGTTAGTGACGCTGACAAGCTAGACGCAATCGGCGCAATAGGCATAGCTAGAACTTTTGCTTATGGTGGAGGACACGGCACTCCAATTTATGACCCAGCAATTAAACCAGTCCAGCACGACTCTTTTGAAGATTATAAAAACAGTAAGTCCCATACTATTAACCATTTCTACGAAAAGCTGTTGTTGCTCAAGGATAAACTTTATACGAAAACCGCAAAACAGTTCGCCGAACACAGGCATAAATATATGGAAAGGTACCTTGAGGAATTTTATAAGGAATGGGAAGGCGAACTCTAGCTTCGCATTAGGCTATATGTAACGAACAACTTTTATAATCTGATAAAAATTCTTACCCACTAGGTCTGTTGCTATCATAAAGGCATGAAGTTATTTGTCTGGGACTTTCATGGAGTACTGGAAAAAGATAATGAAAAGGCGGTTATTGAAATATCTAATGCGGTATTGGCAAACGCAGGATATAAAGAAAGATTTACCGAAGAAGATAATGAACGCTTGTATGGATTGAAGTGGTACCAATATTTTCAAAGGCTTATTCCGACACTTTCAAATGACGTGTGCCTGAAACTCCAAGCGGATTGTTTCAAGTATGCCGAGGATCATTTAGAGGTTCTGGCAAAGCATATAAAACCTAACGATTACGCAATTGACGTCCTAAAAGAAATTGCCCAGAGCAAAAACCAACAAATAGTGATATCTAATTCTAGGCAGAGAGATTTAATTTGGTTTTTAGATGCTGTTAAAGTAAGAAAGTTTTTCAATGAAGAACATATTGTCCCCCTCCCCCTACACTGAACACATCCCTCAGATAAACTAGCTAGCCAAAGAGGTCCAGATTAAGTAACATTGTGGTGAATAGCACCACAGGGAGTGTGAGATATATGGCCAAGCCTTTTGACCCGCAATTAAAACAA
>DATGEW010000021.1:0-2956 GCA_035309745.1 Saccharimonadales bacterium (SeqCode) | reverse complement strand
GGCTGCACGGTGTCGCCGGCAATAAGCGCGCGGGTCAGGGCCAGGTTGTCCGGCTCAAAAGCGATGACGTCTAGGCCGATCGACTCGAGTAAATCCAGGCGCTGCTCCACAAAATCGTTTTCCACACTGGAAAGCAGCACCTCAACCTTGGTTTTGTCTTTTGGCGAATCGCCAATAACGGCCCAGTCGATCTTAGACTTTTCGAGCGGCGTGGGAATGAGCGAATCGGCTTGATACCGGATGGCTTTAGCCAGCTCGGCAGGTGGCAGGCGGTCAAAATCTACCACCGCGGTAAATACTCGTTGCGATGGAATACCCACCGCGACGTTGTGGGTGTTCATGCGCGCTTGATCGAGCAGTTCGCGGATAATCTGGCTGAGGTGTTGTTGATCGGTCTTGGAATCACTGAGCACCAGCTTGCTGTCAACCGGTACATACGCGTAGCGCACCAGAGATTTCACCGGGCCGTTACCATGCAGCTGCACCAGCCGGACGGCGGTGGTGCCAATGTCCAAGCCAAAAAATGACGATACGCCGCTTAGTAAACTCATCTTGGTTTGATTATAGCATAAGCAGCATGGAGACTGGCAAGCTACAAAATGGGCGGCAGACTCGTAATAGAATCGTAGGTGTCGCTCGTTCCCTGGTTCGGCGGCATTGCCATCCACAGCGCCGGGCTGTAATTAAACACTTCCGCCTGATTACCGCTAGTGTTCAGCTCGCCGGCCACGCTGTTGTTCAGCGTTCCATGCGTACGCAACAGCTGCACTTGCGTCGCCACAAACGCACCATTGACGGTTAGCTGGTTATTGCACGGCGTATTAAACACACCGTTGGTCAGCTGCCCGATGTACGAAGTCGCCGGTAAGCCGGGCTGCGCACAGGTAGAAATTACTCCACCGGCCGCCCCGTTCGGCTGGGCGACATAAAGCCCATCTATCTGCGTCACACTCGAGCTTACATAGATGTTGCCTTTGGCGATAATTTCAAAGAACGGCAGGTGTGCAACATCCCAAATCCCCGGGAACGTGATATTGCCGGTAATGAGCACGTCTCCATTCACATAAATTGCCGTGCGCTGGCCCGGGTTTATATTACCGCTGAGCGTGATTGGGCCTGTCGCCGTGAAGGTACCCGTACCCAGCAGGCTGACATTGCTGCTACTAAGCGCACTCGTCGTTGCCGGCATGCGGGAGTAATAGTCGGGAATGCACGACGGCGTACCAGCGTTGCCGCCAAACACGCCGCCGCTCACTGCCGCGGTATTGGCAAAGGCCAGACCATCCGGCTTGGCCGCGCCGCCGGCGTTGCCGAGCGCAGTCGAAAAGTCATAGATGCGGTCCACGGCCAGCGCAGCATACTGCGCGCCAGCCCCCGCGAAAGCGCCTGCGCCTTCTTTATTCCAAGTGACAATCGCTGCGTTCACCACCGAACCCGGCGCACTGCACGGCGGATTGCCAGCCGACACATCGCCCCCGTAGGTGCGCATGTACGGTTTACTCACCACAAACACACAGTCATTCACAAAACTCGTCCCCCCGGATGGCGTGGACGGACTAATAGTGAGCGATCTACATAAAGAGGTATTAGCCGGTGCCGAAGCAATATTTTCTGTCCCAAGCGATGTGTTGCCCGGCCCAAAAGTGCTGGTACAACTTACCCCTGGAGGCGTACCGCCCGCCGCATTGCTATTGTTGTAGCCTACAAAATTACTGCTTTTAGCCGTACAGCTAATGCCCGCCGCCGTGCCCGCCATACTATTATTCACACTGTAGGCAAACTGAATGGGCAGCCCGGCCTCCACATAACTGCCATTCGGCAGCGGCGTCCCACCCTGGGTAATGGAAATATTGGACGTTAAATTATACTGAGGTGGCGGCGCACTCAGTGGGTTCATGGTACCAAATGGGTTCATACACGGCCTTCTAATCTCGTACACTACCGCCCCAGATGGGTCTCGGAAATAAATGAATTCGGATATCGAGGCTGCCGTCCCGCAGTTCGAATTGCTCGGTAGCTCAATGTAGGGGGCAACATCATCTTCTGTCGGCTGGTAGTAGGTGTTTACTACATTACAGGGTATTACCTGACTCACGTGCCAGCTAATGGTACCGCTCGGACCCCAAGAAAGCGCCCCATTTTCGCCGGTGCTCGCATAACCAATAATTTTGTTTTCCCAATCGGCAATCATAGGATCAAACTGATCGTACGGAGTTGCTGGCGTACCCCTCGGGTATGGTGGGGTCGGCAATGGTTGCCCGTCCATTGTGCGAATGATAAATTTGGCAGCCGTCTCGCGCTGGGTGTTACCAGAGCCCAAATCACCTAAAATTAAATTGATAAATGACCAGGCGTCCTGCACGCCAGCAGGTACGCCACCGTTGCGCACCGGCCCACCACTTCCTTCATACCAGTTGTAAAAATAACCGCACCACTTCCACCGTCCAAAGCCGATAGATGGCGGTTGGCACGTTGCCGCCCATGCGCTTTGCGGCGTAGCTACCAGCCCTACCCACAGCGAAGAGAATACCGTCACCGCAGTAATGAGAAGCGCGGTGAGTCGTCCCGACTTACGCATATTACTTAGCCCCCTTTAGCACATCAATCTTCCCTTGTATCTCGCTGGTCTGTGACCACATTTGGTCGGCATTGGGTTGTGCCTTGTAATATGCCAGCGCCACCTGATATTGCTGGAGCGCCTTGGCATTATTCCCCTCGCGTTCATACAGCTGCCCCATAATGTAGGCGTCCTGCCGGGCGGAACTGGGGTCGAGCTGATGCTTCAGGTCGTAATAGTGCAGCGCGTCTTTCACCTTGCCCACCGTAGCGGCCGAATTAGCAAGCTGCTGATATACCTGGATTAACTGCGCCTTGTTGTGCGTCTGCGACGGCGTACACTGCAACGCAGTGAGCGCAGCGTTGTAATCACACGCCGAAAATGCCGCATATGACGCTT
>DATGEW010000020.1:0-6846 GCA_035309745.1 Saccharimonadales bacterium (SeqCode) | reverse complement strand
CGTACTTTTTGCACCGGCCAGCTCGGCAAGTATTTCGGCAAGCGGAATAATATACTCAACACGTTTAGGATTTTTTGGCGCGTAATTTTCCGGACGCGTTGCCAGGCTGTCGAGCCGGTTCTCCACTCCCACCACCAGCGGCTTGCCGCACACCGGGCACATGCCCCTGTGGGCCTTTGTTTCGGCCGGCGTAAAACGCACATTACATGCACGGTGGCCATCGTAATGATATTTCCCTTCTTCCGGAAAAAATTCGATGGTGCCAACAAGCCGCGCATCATTGGTTTTGATGGCGCCCACAATGTCATCGTAGCTGAGCGCACTTTGCACCACCGTGGCCTCGCGCCCTAATTTTTGTGGCGAGTGCGCATCGGAATGGCTCGTAACCGTAATGCCATCCAGATTTGCCACCCGCCAGTTCATGCCTGGGTCGCTGGACAGCCCTGTTTCAATAGCATGGATTTCTGGCGCCAGCTCCTCGTAGGCCTCCTGGATAGAGTCGAAACCGCTCTTGCTGCCGAACATGCCAAACCACGGCGTCCAAATGTGCGCCGGGATGTACAGCGCACGCTGGTCGGTTTCCAGCGCATGCCGTAGCAGTTCTTTGCTGTCCAGCCCGAGGATCGGCCGGCCGTCGGCTTTCAAGTTGCCGATGCGTTCCAGCCGCGCGTTTAGCTCGGCCACGCTTTGTAAGGAAGGCATAATGATGAGCTGGTGCAGCTTGCGGACACGCTCGCCCTTCTTATATATAGTGGCGATTTCCACGCTCGGTACAAACCGGATCATTTGCCCGCGCACGCTGGGTGGCAGACTTTTATCGATCGGCTCGGCTAAGTCGTCTTTTAATTTGAACAGGCCGGGCTCGGCCGGCTCCAGTTTTTCGTGCAGCTCGGCAAACCAGGCCGGGTGCGTAAAATCGCCGGTGCCGATAATGGTAATGCCTTTGAGCTTGCCCCAACGATACAGCCCTTCCAGATTGCAGTTTTTGGACGTCGCCCGGCTGTAATGCGAGTGAATATGCAAATCGACGATCAGCTCCTGCATCTTTCTAGTGTAGCAAAATATCTAATGACAGCAGCGTGAAGCGGATAGCTAGGATGTGCCGTCAAGGGCAGACATGACTTGGTCAAAGCGGGCATCGCCCGTTTCAAACTTCTTATCAACAGCATCGAAACGCATCTCTATGTATCTGAATAGTTTTAGAAATTGATCTTCGCTCATAGCAAACGCATTATGCACTGGCTTCCATTGGAAACGCAAGCGGTAAAACAAAAAATCGGATTATGAAATCCGATTTAAGATATTTTGCTTTAATTTGGTGGGGTTGGAGGGGCTCGAACCCCCGACCTCGTGAATGTGAATCACGCGCTCTAGCCAGCTGAGCTACAACCCCAGGCAATTTAACATGCCTAGTATACCATCTTGCCTCATGCCACACCAGAATGTTATCCTCTTATAAAAGGGGAGAATTATGCCTAATTACTTGGAAGGGATAGATTGGGATGAGGTCGACCGGGCGTTTACAGAATACCAAGCCTTACTTGACAGCGGCGCGATTTCTCTGGAAGACTTCCACGCCAGTCAGGCGGCTGCGCAGCAATTAGCACTCCGGGCTCTCGCCAACGAAGTGGGTCGTGGCCAAGACCCGGGTTCGGGCGTAGTCTACAGTTACTAGCTACACGCTGCGCAGGCCGTCGATAAACTCCTGGCAAAAGCGCTCGAACACGGCGTTGGTCCACCCAAAACCGGTTTGGGAAGGGTAGACGCCGCTGGCCGGCGGCTTGTCGGGGTCGGCAACATTGTACTTTTCGAGAAAGACGCCATTCTTTTTGAACCAGTCCAGATTAGTGTGCAGCCATTTGGTGGCGATACGCTGCGCATCTTTGTTGTATCCGTAACGCTGCAGCGCTTTTACCACCATAAAATGAAGCGGCGCCCAACCATTAGGGTACGCCCATTGCATCGGCAGCGAGCCCGGTATACGTTGGCTCAGCGCGTAGGTGTCGGTAGTGGCAACGCCGCCCTTCTTTTCGAAACGTTTCAGCTGTTTGACGAGTTCCTGCGCCTGACGCCCGTCGACCATGCCCGCCCACATGGGATAATACGTCGCCAGTGAGGCGACACTACCCCGTCGTTCTTTGGCGTAGTTATAATCGTAGTACAGGCCCTTGCCCTGATCCCACATCAGCTTATCCATGGTATTCTTGCGCTTGGCGGCGGCGGCCTCCCACTCGGCGGCCTGCTTTTTATCGCCAAAAATAAGCGCGGCGCGGGCAAAATCCATTTCGTATTTGTAGAGCAACGCGTTGAGGTCCACCGGCAGGTAGCTGAGCGCTTTGCGGGCAAAGCGCGGCGTCATGTCCCAGCCGCTTTCGGTTTCGGCGATGTCATTCAAATAGTTAAAGTCGTAGTAGCGGCTTAAGCCCTGGTACACCTGGCGGGCGTTCGGCTTGCGCGTGCCCATCCACACCGTTTCATATTCGGCTTTGGCAACGGCGATATGTTCCTTGAGCCAGTCGTTACTGAGGTGATATGCGTCGTAAGCGTCAAAAATAAAACTGCTTAAGAACGGCGGTTGCGACCGGCTTACATAGTACAGGCGCGAACCGTTCGGGATAAGCTTAAACCGTTTGAAAATGTCGCAGAGGTCTTCGAGGATGCCGAGCACCAGATCTTTGTGCGCCTCATCGTGCAAAAATCCTTGCACCATAAAGTAGCTGTCCCAATAGTACAGCTCATTGTAGTCGAACTCGTGGCCCTCGGCGTAGGACGGCACCAGGTATGGTTTGGGCACGCCAATGAGTGTCTCGTCGTCCTTCGGATGGTACCGCTCCAGCTTCGGCCAGTAGTCGGCGATATACTTGCGCGCGGCGGCAACGTCTTCGGCCTTCAAATCTCCGGCGGGTTTGAAAAATGAAAGTCGCATCGTCTTCCGGCTAAATTGTCGTGCTCTGTCTAACATTACTTCTAGCCTAGGCCGGTTGTACGCCGGCGTCAAGTTGGGTTTGGATGCCGGCCAGAATTATTTCCAGCCCGCGTTCAAAGTGCCAGTCCGGGTTGTGCTGACGCTGGGCCATACTCACTTTAAAACCTTCGGCCACGGTTGGATACACTTTTGCCAGCTGCTGGATGTAGGCATGCTGGCCTGCTCGAGTCGCCGAGCTGCGCGGGTCAGCCTGCTCCTCAAACACGCAGCCGAGTGTGAACCGGATAATAATGAAGAAACTACTCATCGACAACTCGGTGCTAAAACCCTGGCGGGCAAGCCGGCGCAGTAATTGCTCGAGCCCCTTAAGCATCACGGGTTGCTGGGGCATATTAGCGTGCGCGAGTATCTGTGCACCGTCGTGGTAACGCAATAGCGCCCGGCGATTGGTGCGGGCTACGTGCGTAAGCAGCGCACGCCAATCGGCGGCCGCCGGTGGCACGGCACGGAATTCACTTGTGATAATACGTGTCGCCATGGCGTCAATGAGGTCCTGTTTGTTTTTGAAATACCAATACAGGGCGGCGGCCTGCACGCCCAACCGCGCTGCGAGTCTACGCAGGGTCAGGCCACTAAAACCAACCTCGGCTAGCAATTCCAGGGCCGTTTCCACGATACGCTCACGTTCCAGGCCGCGTTCCTGTCCGCCTGCTGCTTTTGTTTCAGACATATTACACCATCTCGGTCGCCCAGCTTATCGCCGCAGCTTTGCATCATCATTTAATGGCGTTACTTTCGTTACTTTACTGTACGCCTTTGTCGCTGCCAGCGTCAACCGCAGGGTATTTGGTACACCACTCCGCCATCGACAATAATACCGGCACAAGGTCACGGCCTTTTTTGGTGAGTGAATATTCCACGCGCGGCGGCACCTCGTTAAAGTGCTGCTTGGCTACCACGCCCTCCGCTTCCATGGCATCGAGTCGCTGCGAAAGCGTGCGCGGGCCAACGCCCAACGCATCGGCAATTTCGCCGAAGCGGCGCGGGCCGCCTACCAGTTCGTTAATAATGAGGCTCGACCATTTGTCGCCGATAATCTTTACGGCTGCGAGAATGCGGCCACAGGTCTGATTACCTTCCTGGCTATCCATAAAAATAATACTTTACTTTGTATAGTAATGGTATATAGTGAATTACGAAACTATACTTTGTATAGTATAACACAACTGTAGGGGGATATATGTCACAATTTAATACCGTAGCAAACGATCAGGCCATTGCGGACGCAGCAGAAGCACTTGCCGCCAACGGCTTTCATGTTACCATCGCGGAAAATGCCGGTGCTGCGAAAACCGCTGCGCTGGCAGCACTGCCGAAGGGCGCAGAGGTACTAACCGTAACCTCGCAAACGCTTGTCAAATTGGAGCTCGACAAAGCCATCAACGATTCCGGCGACTACGATGCCGTCCGGCCGAAGTTAAACGCACTCATGGGCCAGCCCGAAAAACAACGCGAGCAGCGCAAACTGGGCGCTGCGCCCGACCATGTCATTGGCAGTGTGCACGCCGTAACCCAGGACGGCCATGTGCTTATCGCCAGCGCGACGGGCAGCCAGCTGCCGGCATATTTGTATGGCGCCGGGCACGTGGTGTGGGTGGTTGGCGCGCAAAAAATCGTCAAAGATTTGGCCGAAGCCGAAACCCGGCTTACCGAATATGTATTCCCGCTGGAAGATGCCCGTGCCCTCAAAGCGTACGGCGGGCATAGCAGTATCAACAAAGTCGTGCACTACATGAAGGAAGCCACGCCGAACCGCATAGACATCATTCTGGTCAAGGAAGCACTCGGCTTCTAGGCAGGCAGTTTACTCGGTGACGAACGTGAGCGCGTAGCCGATATTTCCGGCACGGCCGGCACGGCCGATGCGGTGAATGTAGGTGTCGTACGTTTGCGGCGTGGAGTAATTGATAACGTGGCTAATGTCTTTGACGTCGATGCCGCGGGCGGCAACATCGGTTGCCACCAAAATGGTCACTTCGTCTTTCTTAAAACGATTGAGCGCCCGCTGGCGCTGAGCCTGGGTTTTGCCGCCGTGAATGTCGTCTACCTTAAAACCGCGGCCCTGCAGCTCACGGCTGAGGCGCTCCACGGAACGCTGGGTTTCATCAAAAATGATCGCTTTGGTCACTTCGGGCTTGTTCAGCAGCTCATGCAGCCGCTCAATTTTGTCGCTCGACGCTTCGTAGCACACGATATCTTGGTGCACGTTTTCGGTCGTTTCGCCGGTTTTCACCGAAACCGTTTCCGGGTCGGTCGAGAAAAATTCGATAAGGTCGCGCACTTTTTTGTCGAGCGTGGCCGAAAAGAAGAACGATTGCCTGACGGGCGCGAGCCGACCGAGAATGTCGCTTACATCTTCGACAAAGCCCATATCGAGCATGCGGTCAACTTCGTCGAGCACCACCATATTAAACTGGTCGAGCTTAAGCGAACCGCGTTCCAGATGGTCTCTGATGCGGCCTGGCGTGCCGATAACAATTTGAGGGTTCGCACGAAGGTCGCGGAGCTGCGGGTTCATGTTGGCGCCGCCAATAAGCAGCGTGCCGTATATGCCGCTTCCCTTGCCGACAGCCTTGCATTCGTCTTCGATCTGCTGGGCAAGCTCGCGGGTCGGCGCAATAATAAGCGCGCGCGATTCCGGTTCTTGCAAGAGCCGGTGCAAAACAGGCACGGCAAACGCAATGGTCTTACCGGTGCCGGTGTTGGCTATGCCAATGACGTCGCGGCCACTCAAGCCGAGCGGAATCGCCTGGTCCTGAATGGGCGAAGGAGACATAAACCCTTTACGGGCGATATTTGCCAGCAGCAGGTCGTGCATGCCAAAATCGAGGAAGCTATTGGCCGATTCGTAGGCCAGCTCTTCCACGGGCGTCGCCTCGCGCACAAAGCGCGACGGGTGAATGTAATCTTTCTTTGGTCCGCGCCTGCCGCCCGTAGAACGACGGCCGCCGCCAAAGTGTGTAGTATTGCGTGGTCGCGCTGCACTGCGGCGCGAAGAGTACATAGTATGAGACATTTGTATCCTTAGTTATATAGTATTACTCGATTGCTTTTACAATGAAATCGAGTACTTAACTATCTAACCCGGATTCATCGAGAAACAACTTTTTGTATTATAGCACGGCCGCCAACATAAAACAACTAAATGCTTCTGTTTTTGATATATCACTTTCTGGTATAGTTACCTCATGAAATCGTTATCTTCAGGACTGCTTCCTCATATGGCATTCAATATTTTGCTTGCCCTCAGCGTGGGGCCGCGGCATGGATACGCCCTTATGCAGCACATACGCGAAGATTCCGCCGGGCAGCTGGCGGTGGGGCCGGGCGCACTATATAGCTCACTCAAACAGCTCTGCGAGCGCCATTTCATTGAAGAATTGCCGTTTGCCGGTGACGATCCACGCCGGCGCTATTACCGCCTCACTAAGAAGGGCTTTGACCGTCTGGCTGCGGATTTGCCATATTACCGCCACGTGGTTGCTGCAGCAAAGCAACGTCATCTGTAAGCCACCTTATTAAAGAGGTTTGCTTTTTTGAGGGAAGTGGCGATATAGTATGCATAGCATAAGCTAAAAGGACATCTTTCATGGAAAACGATACGCCTTCGTCGCCCGACGAATCGAAACCCACCTCGACGATCACCGAGCCCGAGGCCAATAATGGCACACCGGCTCAGCCTGGCACTTCCGCAAAGCCAGCCGATATTATTGACCCCGGAGCGCCGGATACCTCACCGGACACTTCCAGCGACCCCACTCCTCCCCCACCGTCCAAGCCGGCCGATATGCCACCACCCCTTGTATCCAACCAGGGTGATCACACCATGCTTTTGATATGGGTGCTTGCCGTACTGGTAA
>DATGEW010000019.1:0-15472 GCA_035309745.1 Saccharimonadales bacterium (SeqCode) | reverse complement strand
CCTGGGTAAGGTTCTTCGTTTACCATCGAATTAAACAACACGCTCCACCGCTTGTGCGGGTCCCCGTCAATTCCTTTATGTTTTAGTCTTGCGACCGTACTCCACAGGCGGGATGCTTAACGCGTTAGCTTCGCTACAAGCCGGGTCGATACGGCTTACAGCTAGCATCCATAGTTTACGGCGTGGACTACCAGTGTATCTAATCCTGTTTGCTCCCCACGCTTTCGTGCCTTAGTGTCAGGGACGAGCCAGTAGACTGCCTACGCCATCGGTGTTCCTCCTGATATCTACGGATATTACCCCTACATCAGGAATTCCATCTACCTCTCTCGCCCTCTAGCTGAGCAGTTCAAATAATGGATGTATGGTTGAGCCACACGCTTTCACTATTTGCTTACTCTGCCACCTACGCAACTCTTTACGCCCAGTAATTCCGGATAACGCTTGGACCCTACGTATGACCGCGGCTGCTGGCACGTAGTTAGCAGGTCCTTATTCGTTAGTTACCGTCATAATCGTCACTAACAAAAGCAGTTTACAACCCGAAGGCATTCATCCTGCACGCGGCGTTGCTCCATCAGGCTTTCGCCCATTGTGGAAAATTCCCTACTGCTGCCTCCCGTAGGAGTCTGGGCCGTGTCTCAGTCCCAGTCTGGCTGATCATCCTCTCAGACCAGCTACCGATCGTCGCCTTGGTGGGCTTTTACTCCGCCAACTAGCTAATCGGACGCAGGCCGTTCCCAAAGCGCATAAAGCTTTAATCCGTAGATCACATGCGGTATTAGCTACTCTTTCGAGCAGTTATCCCTCACTTTGGGGTACGTTCCTACGCGTTACTCAGCCGTCCGCCGCTCGAGTACTCCCGAAGGAGCCTTTCCGCTCGACTTGCATGTATTAGGCACGCCGCCAGCGCTCATCCTGAGCCAGGATCAAACTCTCCAAAAAAGAATTTATCTCTGGTCAGTCGAACATTCTGACCTTGCGATCAGAAATTACTGACTTTAAACAATTCAAATGAACTGACGTTGATTTGCACTACTCAATTTTTAATGAGCTTTAGAGACACCTATAGCAAGACCTCTAAACACTCAGATGATAGTACGATGGATCACCCCTAATTGTCAAGGTTATTCTTGCGAAATTGGTGGTAATAGTTACATCAATGTAACAGATTAGTCTTCAGTAGGTTCGTCGTCTTCGTCAACGCCATCAACAAGCGCGAGCGAAACTACCTCATCGCCCGTATTAAGACGCATGATGCGAACGCCCTGCGTGGCACGGCCGAGCTCAGGTATATCCTTGAGGCCGAGTCGGATCGCCTGGCCCTGAGACGAAACGATAATCACCTCCTGATTATCATCGGTAAGTGTTTTAACGCCGATGAGGTTGCCCGTCTTCGTGTTTACCACTGCGGAGCGGATACCCACGCCACCGCGAGCGTGTGGCGTAAATTGAGCGACCTTGGTGCGTTTGCCGTATCCGTGCTGGCTTATCACAAACACGCTGGAGCCTTCTTGGACGATGTCCATGCCAATCACGTGGTCACTCGCACGCAAGCGAATACCACGTACACCTCGTGAAACGCGACCCATGGGGCGTACATCTTTTTCGTGGAAGCGAATGGCTTGGCCTTGGGCGCTCGAGATGAGGACCTCGTTATCTCCGTTGGTCATACGAATCCACTTTAACTCGTCGCCGTCGTCCAGATTGATAGCAATAAGGCCGTTACTGCGGACATTCTGGTACTGCGCAAACGGGGTTTTCTTTACGACTCCGCGGACCGTACACATCATAAGGTTGGTCTCCTGGCCGACCTGCTTGCTGACGTTAATTACCGAACTAACCGTCTCTTCTGGTTGAAGCTGTAGCAAATTCACAATAGCAATGCCTTTAGCGGTAAGCGATGAGGCGGGGACCTCGTACGTTTTTATGCGGAATACCCGTCCCTTGCTCGTAAAGAAGAGGAGATAGTCGTGTGTGCCGGCATTTACCAAATGCTCTATAACGTCTTCTTCACGCGTGGTCATACCACGCCGGCCCTTGCCACCCCGGCCCTGCTTTTTGTACTCGGCAATGGAACAACGCTTAATGTAATTAGCCGATGTAAGTGTTACTACAACCTGCTCGTCTGGCACCAAGTCCTCTTCGCTGAGACGGTCCAATTCCTGCGGCACCACGCGTGTGCGGCGTTCGTCGCCATATTGTTTTTTTAACTCCAGGAGCTCGCTACGAATAATTTTTAGGATCTCTTTTTCATCGGCCAAGATAGCCTCAAGCCGAGCTATCGTCTTAAGCAACTCAGCGAGCTCATCTTCGATCTTCTTACGCTCCAAGCCGGCCAGCGTACGGAGTTGCATGGCGAGAATCGCCTTGGCTTGCACTTCGGTAAGCCCGAAACGTTCCATAAGGTTGACCTGGGCTTCCTCGGTGGTCTCGCTGGCACGAATGGTGGCGATTACCTCGTCGATGTGGTCAAGCGCAATCTTGAGGCCTTCGAGAATATGCGCCCGCTCCTTGGCCTTACGCAGCTCAAACTCGGTTCGGCGGCGTACTACTACCTGTCGGTGCTTAATATGCTCTTGAATGATGTCTTGCAGGCCCAGTACGCGCGGCTGAATACCGTCTACGAGGGCCATCATATTAAAGTGGAAAGAAGTTTGAAGCGGCGTGAGCTTATAAAGCTGGTTCAATAACTTCTTGGGATAGGCATCCTTTTTAAGGTCAACCACGATGCGCACTTCACCACGGGCGCTCTCGTCGCGCAGGTCACTGATGCCTGCGATCTTCTTCTCTTTATAAAGGTCGGCGATCTTTTCGATAAAGCTGGCCTTGTTAAGCCCGTACGGGATCTCGGTGATGATAATCTGGTGGCGGCCCTTCTTATTCTCGACAATCTCGGCGACGCCCCGCACTACCACCCCACCACGGCCAACTGCGTAGGCCGCCCGCATTGAATCTTTGCCGTATACAATACCGCCGGTCGGAAAATCAGGGCCTTTGATGTGCTGCAGGAGATCGTCCAAGGTGGCATCGGGGTGATCGATCTGGTGGACCGTAGCATCGACCAGTTCCGACAGATTGTGCGGCGGGATATTGGTGGCCATACCCACGGCGATGCCCAGTTGTCCGTTTAACAACAAGTTTGGCAAACGTGCGGGTAACACCGAAGGTTCCTGCAAGCGGGCATCGTAGTTGTCACGGAAATCAACGGTATCTTTGTCGATGTCTGCCAACAGCTCATCGGCAACGCGAGCCATTTTAGCCTCGGTGTAACGCATAGCAGCCGGCGGGTCGCCGTCCATCGAGCCGAAGTTACCCTGCCCGTTCACCAGCATGTAACGCATCGACCACGGCTGGGCCATGCGCACCATGGCGTCGTAAATCGCGGCATCGCCATGCGGGTGGTAATCACCCATTACCGCGCCGACGACGTTCGCACTCTTTCGGTGTTTGGCACTGGCGCGCAGGCCGTCACGGTTCATGGTGTACAGAATGCGCCGGTGTACCGGCTTCATGCCATCCCGAACATCTGGCAAGGCGCGGTCGATAATGACGCTCATCGAATAGCGGAGATAGCTATCCTCCATGACATGCTCAACGCTCCGGCGTTCAACGAGGCGTGAGTGGCTCTGCGTCTCGTCGGCCATAATTTCGCCTTCAACAGGCGTTTGGTTTTGCACTGGTTCTTCGGGTACGTCTTGTGGGTCCATACTAAATGTCCAAGTCCTTCACAAATTTGGCGTTCGTCTGGATAAAGTTCTTACGCAGTTCTACTTCGGTGCCCATGAGCTTGTTGAAAATAGCATCGGCTTTCTCGGCATCTTCTACCCTCACCTGCACAAGCACACGTTTCTCGGGATTCATCGTGGTCTCGAACAGCTGCTCGGCATCCATCTCGCCTAAACCCTTGTAGCGCTTTTGCTCAATAAAGCCGGCCTGATGCAAACGATCGTCTTCAGGGGTAAATTTCGCGCCGCCTGCCTTGCGCTTCGCAATGGTCTCGTCGAGAACGCGGTCTAGTTCATCCTCGTCGTAAATAAATACACTGTTCTTACGGCCAGGCTTTACCAGCTCGAAAAGCGGTGGTTTGGCCAAGTACACATGCCCGCCATCTACCACCGGCTTCATGTAGCGGAAGAAGAATGTTAACAGCAGTGTGCTGATGTGCGAGCCGTCCACGTCGGCGTCGGTCATAATAATAATGCGGTGGTAGCGCAGACCGTCCAAAGAGAACGAATCCTCGATGCCGACACCAAGCGCTTTAATGAGATTTAGGATTTCGTTGTTAGCCAGCATTTTATCGAGCCGGGCACGCTCTACGTTCAAAACCTTGCCGCGGAGCGGCAGAATAGCTTGTGTTTTACTATCGCGTCCGCTTTTTGCTGAGCCGCCGGCTGAGTCGCCTTCCACCAAATAGATTTCGGAATTCTTGGGGTCTTTGCTGGAACAGTCGGCCAGCTTACCGGGCATGCTCGCACCTTCAAGTACACCTTTACGAATAATGTTCTCGCGGGCAGCACGGGCAGCCTTGCGAGCACGTGCGGCCAGCAAAGCCTTGCCCACTATCTTTCGGGCGATTCCAGGATGTTCCTCGAGATAGTAATTGAAGTATTCGGTCATGACCTGCTCGACGTATCCGCGGATTTCCGGGTTGCCCAGCTTGTTCTTGGTCTGACCTTCAAACTGCGGATCGGGCAATTTCACCAAAATAACTGCGGTGAGGCCTTCGCGGCAGTCTTCACCGGTCAGATTTTCTTCTTTCTCTTTCAACAGGCTGGCCTTGCGGGCGTAATCGTTGATAACGCGCGTCAGCGCCGAACGGAAGCCGGTGAGGTGCGTACCACCGTCGGGGTTCACTACGTTATTGGCGAACTGCTTGATCGTTTCGTTAAAGCCATCGGTGTACTGCGCCGCGATTTCAATCTGCGCCTCTTCCACTTGCTTGTCGACGTAAAAAATATCTTCATCGACAACTTCTTTACCATAATTAAGGTGCTTGACGTAGGACTTGATACCGCCTTCGAAATAAAATCCGAATCTTCTTCCTGTTCTCTCGTCTTCAATTGACGTTCTGACACCTTTTGTGAGATATGCCTGGTGCCGAAGTTTGTCCAAAATGGTGTCATAATTAAAGCCGGTTGTTTCAAAAATAGTAGCGTCTGGGTAAAACGTAATCTGCGTACCGGTTTTATTGCTCTTGCCTACCGACTTAAGATCGGCCTGCGGCACACCGGCAGCATACTCTTGAAAGAACTCCTTACCATCGCGCCAGACGGTAATTAGCAACCGCGAAGACAACGCATTCACCACACTCGAACCCACACCGTGCAAACCACCAGAAACCTTGTAGCCGCCGCCACCGAACTTACCACCGGCGTGCAGCACAGTCAGCACCGTTTCGACAGTACTCTTGCCCGTTTTGGGGTGAATATCGGTGGGTATGCCGCGGCCGTTGTCGGTAATGGTAATGCCGCCGTCGGCCAACAAACGCACCGAAACCTGGGTAGCAAAACCAGCCAGGGCTTCGTCAATACCGTTGTCTACCAATTCCCATACGAGGTGATGCAGGCCTTCCACGCCCGTACCACCAATATACATGCCGGGACGCTTACGAACTGGTTCGAGCCCTTCTAGGACCTGGATTTGGTCAGCCGAATAATCGTTTGTTTTTGCCACTTCAAATAACCCTCATGAAATCACTTACAAGATTCCCACTTACCTATAAGTATAAAGTAATTCTCTGCTCTGCGCAACTATTCGCGCTCTGTTAACGTCGGTGAAGAATACCGTCTTGGTCGATGTAGATAGTATCTTCCGGCGCACCAGGGGCTGCATGACGAGGTGAAATAGGGATATCACCGCTGTCGTGAGATGAAACGACAGAAGGCGCAGGCATTGGGGTGTTGCCTGCCGCTGAGGCCGGGGGTTGTACCGGTGTGTTTGAGGCCGGGGGTGCAGACAGCGGTTGGGGAGGCGTTCCACTGAGGGGAGCCGGCATTTTGCTCATGTCCTGTCCCCCACCCAGGTTCGGCCGCGGCGGCTGGGTAGTTTTAGAACCCCCTTTAGGAGCCGACCATGGCGAGGGCCGCATAGTCAGCGGACCCGACCGCTTGGCCATCCATTCATCCAAAAACGAGCCCGTGCCTGCCGGTGCTGCGGCCGGAGGCGCACTATAGCCGGCGCCACCGCCAAAACGAGCAGGCGCAGCACCTGCTCCATCTTGCTTGAACGAATTATTAAATGGCGCGGTTGAAGGAGCAGCATCAGCCTTTGTAGCTAGGCGCTCAAATATTTCGCTTTCTACCGCAGCCTTTGGCCTCCCATACTTGGCCGCAGACAATTGTTTCAAAGCGACTGAAAGCTGAGGGTTAGCGTTACCCAGCGGCGGCAACGTCGCCATACTAAAGGGTTGTGTCGGCACACCGCCAATCAATGTACGCACAGCAGCATTGTAGTTAGGCATACGGAGAAGATCGCTTGTATCGAAGGCTGGACGCATACGCTTGGCTAAGGCTTCGGCGTCTTCGTCTTGGCCGACACGGAAGGCAACAATCGTACCAATATTGCCGAATACTGCGTCCCGCACTTCGTCGGTAAGCTGTGTGGTGAACTGGTTAGCGACGATAAGGTTCAAGTGATACTTACGGGCCTCAGACAGAATGGTAGCGAATGAATCGGTAGAAAAGTTCTGGAACTCGTCGACATACAGGGCGAAGTCTTTGCGTTCGCTTTCTGGAATATTGGCCCGGCTCATGGCGGCAGCCTGGAACTTCATCACGAAAACCATACCCAAAAGTTTAGAGTTTAATTCGCCCGTTCGCCCTTTACTCAGGTTAACGAGTAAGATTTTTCGGTTGTCCATGACATCACGCAGGTCAAATGAGCTCTTGGTCTGACCGATAATGTTACGCATCATCTCGTTCGACAGGAATGCACCGAATTTACTCACGAACCAACTAACCACTTCACCAAACTCATTTGAACGCTGAGATTGAGGCATTTCTTTTTGCCAAAATTCGATCACATTTTGGTCGTGGACGTATTGTAATTTTTGCTTCACAAACTGCGGATCGCGGAAAAGTTTAGGAATATCGACAAAAGTACCCCCGTTAGGGTCGGCCATGACCGTAAGCGCGGCGTTGCGGAAAAGGTGCTCGTAGCGCGGTCCCATAATTCCCTGATGTTGTGGATCGTACAATTTATACAGCATGTTCAACGCTTCCTGAATCAAAAAGTCCTTCTGATCGGCAGTGCGATACTCGAACAAATTCAGGCCCATAGGATAATCCATTTCCGACGGACAGAAATATATGACATCCTCGGTTCGTTCTCGCGGCACCATCGAAAGCAATTTTTCTGCTGTATCGCCATGCGGGTCGACAAAAGCAAAGCCATCACCATTCATCATGTCCTGCAGGGCCAAGTTTTCAAGGAAGGTAGATTTACCGGTACCGGTCTGTCCGACCGCATACATGTGGCGCTGACGGTCGGAGACTGACAACCGGATGGGCTTTTTCACGCCTCGAAACACGTTATAGCCCAGCAACAGCCCCGTGTCCGGAACATTACGAGGGCCGTCCACCTGCTTCGAATCTTGCCGTTCAAGCTGTGAGGTTGGGATGCTGCGTTGGTCTGGAAAATGGAAAATGGTCGACAGTTCGACCGCATTCAAAATATCCTTATTGCGGTCCTGAGGAAAAATTCTAAGGATATAATTCGTTATAAAATCGTCAATGTTTTTAGCCGGACTATACTTAAAGCCGTTTTTGCCTGGCGCATCAAACAATGAAAAAGAAGCAACCACATTATTAAGAATGGCTTGCGCACGGTGGCTCACATTTGAAGAAACAACCACGCGAATAAGCACCTCGTAACCTGGGTGCCGCGTCTTATCTTCAATAGAGTCCAGGGTTGCCTGCTCTAAGCTGGAAAGGTCTTTGCCGCCCTTATCTTCCTTTTTGTCTTCAGGCGGTTTGACCAACGCAGTGCCAAGCTGTTTGAGGATACCGAACAATTGCTCCCCGCCTTTTTTATTCTTGTCCCCTTTTCGTTTACTGCTCGCCACCGCCAGGGCGTTCTTCCGCCAAGAAGGATCAGCTGGCCTAAGCAAAATCTGTATTCCCGCCCCGTCCTCTTTCTCTAGGGTCGACAATGAGTTTAATAACGCCTGCATGGCGTCACGCTTGAGATCTTGATAGGTAGCTATTGGGTAGGCGTAATTTTCTTTTAGGTGCAGCTCGCCACCAGCCGTGCCGCTCACCTTGCCCACCGGGCTAAATATATTGTGTTCGGCGACTTCTTCGAGCCGGGCGGAGGGATATGCGCTCACGATAGCCTGTTTTACCACTTCTACAAGTGCTAACGGCACTGCAGCGTAAAAATAGGCGAAGCCTTTACTCCCCACAATTTCAAAGGCGAAGTGTCGCTGCCCATAAATGCGCGTCTTAAACCCCTTCTCTGCTGTACTCGCAATAATATTGTAGATAACCTGCGCTTTGGAAATATTTTCGTCAACCAAGTCGCGCACATCGCGCCCTGCAGCGTCTGAATCTTCACTCATCGGCGGAAGATGGATGAGGAGCGGGATCATTTTGAGGCCCCGCTCATAGTTTTTCTGCTCACGGACCCGCTTACGAGTCTGCAGAAGCACAATAGGCACCACAATGAGCGCCGCGATAACTAAAAACGTTACTATAATAATTAGGAGGTTCATCGCACAGAATCTTCGGCAACCTTTATCTGCTTGTTATAGCGAATTCGTAAGTAGTCCGCCTTCGTTTTGCTGAGTTCCTTGCTTTCGAGGTACGGATCGTTTTTTGTCTGCTCAATAATAGCTTTAGCTTTGGTTATCCACTCCTCATCAAGAGCGCTGCTACTCATATCATCGCTGGTAGCGGCAGCCGGCACTTGCTGCACACCGCTGCCAGCCTGCACGGAACTTGGAGCGAGCGGTTGAGCTGCCGGTAAGGGGTTAATAGCGCCCGCTAAGGCCGGGGGGTGTATACCAGACTGGATTTCTGGGTTAATTCCAAACGTTTCCGGTGCACGGTCTCCAGGAAATCCATCCGTCACGCCCTGTTCACTGGCAGGTTGAGGTAACGCTAAAGCTGGTGTTCTTTCGGCAGTTGGTTCCATACTCTTCGCAATATTATATCAGTTTGGGGGTACCGCGGCTACTATTTGTAGAATCAGCGCCGCTGCGCGCTCAGCCGGCCAACGTAGAAGTAGCTAAGGACAAAAAATACCACAATGATGAGCAGGTCACGAAGGGTCAATTGCCCGATTGATTGAAGCACTACAAGAATCATTGGCATCGCCGCCACAAATGCGCCATTACGGACGTGCCTTGCAGTGAGCCTGCTAGAGCGCCATGCAAAAAGCAACGCAGTTCCGAGCGTCAGAATGACAAACATAAGTCCGAACGGCACAATCAGCATGAACGACGGCAATTTAGTAGGCTGTGTTGCCACAAGAAGCACGGCCAGTAACGCGATGCTTAGGATAATGCCCTGTGTTGCCTTTTTCATATCATATATAGGTAGACTACAAAATACTGCGAGCAATGATCTCGCAGTACATTTAAAATTCTTGGAGCCGAGGGTAGTAAATCCGCCCTTGTTTTAAAAATATATAGCGCTTACTACCCTTTGGCTTTGACTGACCGCTCTTGCAACCTTTAGGGTCGCGAAGAGCGATATATTTTTGTTTTTGTAAGTTTTTGTTTTTGACTTACTAGTTAGAAGCTTACTACAACCTGCCCAAAAAGTCAATAAGCACGAGCATTTTTACTGCATACATTTATTTTCGGCCCGACCGCAATATCAAAGTTATACACAGCTTTGTGAAAAACTAACCATAATTGTTATTGACAGCTAGTTTTGTAGTTTATAAGATAGCAGTAGCACTTGAATAAAAAAAGTGCTCAAAAACAAAAACAGACTAGAAACAACGGCTTCTCGCAAGCCGTTGTTCCATGAAAAGCCTAAAGAAACATCTTACTTAACAGCCAAAACCAAACCAAAAACCAGGCCCGTTCGCATAAGTGTGAGCGGGCCTTTACTTTTGAGGCAGCTCGCGTTACAACATAGCGCCTATGAACCTGCCGATACAATCTATTTTGACTTTAGGATCTCACGGTATAGTCATTGATACCGAATGCCAGCTCTCAAACGGGTTACCTATAATAACTATCGTAGGGCTTGTCAATAAAGCCATTGATGAGGCAAAGGATCGTATACGCAGCAGTTTCGCGAGTGCCGGCATTGCAATGCCGAAAAAGCGAATTACCATAAACCTCGCACCTGCCGACATACCGAAAGAAAGTACGAGTCTCGACCTAGCGATAGCTACGGCGATTTTGCAGGCCGGAGGTCTCACTATCCTGCGGCTACAAACCGATATGGTTTTTATAGGCGAGCTTGGTCTCAACGGCGATGTGCGTGCCGTTCGGGGGATAATCGGCAAGCTTCTATGCGCAAAAGAAAACGGGCTCACCACCTGCTTCATACCCCACGCTAACCTCTCCCAGGCAACTCTTGTACCCGGACTGCAGTTAATACCTCTCAAGACTGTACAAGAATTATATGCAGGTCTGAACGGGCAACAGACGCTTACCGTGTCACCCAGCGGCAACGCAGATGAATTGGGCTCGCTGACGCAATGGACGGGGCCGTTTATGAGTGAAGTGGTGGGCCAGACACGCGCGAAGAGGGCCTTGGAGATTGCCGCTGCCGGCGGGCATAATATTTTATTGAATGGGTCGCCGGGAACTGGCAAAAGCATGCTCGCGCAAAGTTTGCCGTCAATTCTTCCGCCGCTTACTCAAAACGAAATGCTGGAAGTAACGCATGTCCATAGCCTGGTAAGTGGCGACTACGAGTCCTTGATTACTAAGCGGCCATTTCGCGCACCCCACCACAGCGCTAGCTACTTATCAATCGTCGGCGGTGGCAGCCAACTCCGGCCGGGCGAGATGAGCCTTGCCCATCGCGGCGTACTCTTTTTTGACGAATTGCCGGAATTTGCTCGAAGTACACTTGAATCGCTCCGTCAACCGCTGGAAAATCGCACCGTAACAGTGACGCGGATAAAAAACAGCGCCGAATATCCGGCAAATTTTATACTGGTCGCTACCGCAAACCCCTGCCCTTGCGGATACTATGGCACCCCCAAACCTTGTATCTGCCCTCCGCATCGCGTCAGTCAATATCGTCAAAAGCTCTCGGGTCCTATTCTGGATCGAATCGACCTTTATATTGACGTAGAAGAAGTAGTTCATGAGCAGCTCCTCACCAGCACCACAGGCGACCACGACGCAGCTATTCGTGCCCGCGTAGCACAGGCGCGTAGCATCCAGCGAACCCGCTACACATCCGAAAAACTGAACGCCGAGATGACCAATCAAGATATACGCACCAGCGCAAAACTTACCGACCCGGCCCGCGACATCCTCAATAAGGCGGCTAAGGCACTCGACCTTTCCGCCCGAAGCTATATGCGGCTTATAAAGCTAGGGCGGACTATCGCAGATTTGGAGAATTCGGAAGCTATCGAAATAACCCACATCACCGAGGCGCTCCAATACCGCCCGCAAAGACCAGACCTGCTGGCGTAGCCTTCCTTGACCCCTGTTGTTACTTCTGTTACAATACCTTCACTAACAATATAAAGGAGAAGTCCTATCAGCAAGTTTACCCGCCTGAATCAAGACATTCGGGCGTCACAAATGCGGGTGATCGATGAGGATGGCAATCAGCTTGGCATCCTTACGCGGACAGAAGCATTGCAGCTTGCAGCGGAGCGGGATCTAGATCTGGTAGAGATATCGCCGGACGCTAACCCGCCGGTCGCCAAAATTGTCGACTGGGGTAAGTACAATTACCAACGCACCAAGCAAATGCAGAAAAACAAGCGCAGCGCGAAAACGCTCGATCTCAAGCAAATGCGGTTTGGGTTAAAAATTAGCGAGCACGATCTTGGTGTAAAGCTCCGGAAAGTAACCGACTTTTTAGAGGCTGGCCACAAGGTAAAGATTACTATTTTCTACCGCGGCCGCGAACTTGCACACAAAGATCTAGGTTTCAAACTTGCTGATAAGGTAATCGCTGATTTCGGTGACAATATCGTTGTAGATAGTTCACCAGAATTCGCCGGAAAACAGCTTAACTTCGTAATAAGGAGCAGTCATGCCAAAGCTAAAAACGCATAGCGGTACCAAGGATCGAGTCCGCTTGACCAAGAATGGCAAAGTCCGCGTCAAGCATTCGTTCGCCAGCCACTTCCTGCAAAAGAAAAGCGGCGCCCGCAAGCGTAAATTTGCCGGCCTCGAAACGCTGGAAGGCGCTAATAACAAAATCATTAAGCAGAAACTAGGAGCCTAAGATGCGCGTCAAACGCGGTGTAGCCGCCCACCAAAAACACGTCAAAATTCGCCGCGCTACTGCAGGCATGACCAAATCTAACCGCTCTAGCTACAAACGTGGCAAGCAGGCTGTAACAAAGGCGCTCCAATTCGCCACTCGCGACCGTAAGAATCGTAAGCGAACTTTCCGGGAGCTGTGGAACGCCCGCATCAATGCTGCCGCCCGGCTGAACGGCACGACGTACAGCAAACTCATTGCCGGCCTTAAGGCGGCAAATGTAACCTTGGACCGCAAGATTCTGAGCGAGCTCGCAGTAAACGAAGCCAAAGCATTTGAGGCGATAGTGAAAGCCGCCAAATTACAGTAAGTACATTAAACTACTTGCAATAAAAAATACCTCCTGGATAACCAGGGGGTATTTTTGCGTCTAGGAGAGCCAGATTCTCCGTAAGCCGGGTTCTGTTTTAGCCGATCATCTATCTAGTCACGATGTTGCCATCGTGATCGAGCGGATAACTCATGATGGATTATGGCGGGAACCAGAGCGTAAAGCTCAATAATCCATCCCCTTGCAGCAGACAGGGTTTACCTTTTTACAACGTCACCGATGTAAACTGTAGGCTCTTACCCTACTCTTTTCACCCTTACTCCGTTGTCTTTACGACTACGAAGCGGTCTTGTTTCTGTGGCACTTTCCCTAGGGTTTCCCCTGGTTGCTGTTAGCAACTGTCTTCCCCTATGCTGCCCGGACTTTCCTCTTACCTTTGTTCGTTTTAAGGAACAGTGGCAAGCGATCAGCCGATCATCTGGCCTAGTGCTTATTATATCACTTATGGCAAAAAACACTATACGTCGCGTCTGAGTGCCGCGTCTAATGCCTCGTTGACTGCCGCGTCGGCAATTTTATTTAACTCACGTGGTACGTGCGTAAAACTAACTCGCTTAAACTGAGGAACGAGCTGCTCAACGGCCATATGGATGGGCCAAAGATCCCTATTTTTAATTTTAAATATGCCACTCATCTGATTAACCACCAAAAGACTATCCATATACACCGAAACTACACGGGCATGCATGCGAAGCGCCTCTTCAAGTCCGAGTTTGAGCGCCTGGTACTCTGCCTGATTATTAGTGGTAACGCCGAGATAAACTCCTTTTTTTACAACGACTTGGTCGTGTGCATCAAGGATAGCGAAGCCGCTGGCTGACGGCCCCGGATTTCCGCGCGAACCCCCATCTGCATACAACTTTATCTCAGTTATTTTAGATGTACTTCCTACATCACCTTCATCCACTTTTCTGCTCTGCTCAGAAAAGGCAAAGTGGATTATCTTGACTGGCGTATTTTTATCAACCTGTGGTCCATAGTATGTCCGGTATGTTTTGAGCATCTCTTCACTAGAGGTATAGGCCTCGTGGCCTTCGTAATCCTGGGGCGTAATATCGCCAAGCCGCTTTTGGACCACCGCCGTAATCTGCGCTATTCCAAAAGGCGTCCAGGTTTCGGGATTGCGTGGTTCAACCTTATCTATAAGTTCGACCGTATCATTTACCGAAATATCTTTATCGTCGTATAGACGCCAGGTTGTGGTCTTAAGACCCCTCCTAATAAGTTCGGCAAGCTGATGGTCAAATTTGAGTTTTTTCATGTCTTTGGTCGGGGTGACAGGACTCGAACCTGCGACCTCACGGCCCCCAGCCGTACGCGCTAGCCAACTGCGCTACACCCCGATTTACGAATAGGAAAAGCTGGACGAGGCCGATATGATTAACCTGGTGGTACCCAGGTGGGTGCCTTCATGTAATGACCACGGTCGTTACACATATTAGGCTCCCGCTGCGAATAGTATTCAGATAATCATTCGTTCGGCCTGTTGCCCAGCAATCTTATTATACCCCACTGGCGCTACCGGAGCAAAAGGGTGAAAATGGCCTGATTTAGGTGCATTATGAGCGGCGAGATAAAGGGCGAGAGCACCAAAAGCAGCGCTATCGTCACCATAAAGCCAGCGGCTTCGATCCGGTACATTATATCTTGCAAGGCTTCGGGCGCCACTGCATACAAGAGTCTCGACCCGTCAAGTGGTGGAAGCGGCAGCATATTAAATACGAAAAAGGATATATTTATCTCCATGAAAATGCCGAGCGCAGAGATGACAGTAGGTCCGGCGTTTACCGCTCGAATGACAAGCGAGGCAATGACAGCTAAAAGCAAATTTGTAAGTGGCCCTGCTAAAGCCACCAAAGCGGCTCCGGCTTCACCGTATCGCACTCGCCTGGGATCAAACGGCACGGGCTTGGCAATAAAGATCGGGGCAAGCCCCACAGCAAGCAGGATGATCGGAAGGATGATCGTAGTTATAATATCAACATGCTTGAGCGGGTTGAGGGTCAGTCTTCCCTCGTCCTTCGCTGTTGTATCGCCAAGTGCATGAGCTACAAATGCATGCATGGCTTCGTGCAGCGACAAAGAAATAAGCATTGTTACTAATACAATACCAATATCGTGGAGGCTGAGGTTGCTGAACATCTGCTTGTAGTATAGCAAGATTTGTTGACTTACAGAGTAAAAACAGCTAAAATAAGCTGTTGAATAGAAGGAAAACTTATGCGTATATGTGACATCACCGGCAAAGGCAAGCAGTACGGCAACAACGTCAGCTTTTCGCAACGCCACACCAAGAAAGTGTGGGAGCCTAACCTGCAAAAAAAGACGCTCGTCGTAGACGGCAAGAAAGTAACACTGAAAGTCAGCACTCAGGCCCTCCGCACCCTCAAGAAAAAGGGCATCATTTAGTCCTAAACAGTATCCCCTTACATTAAAAAACCGTCCGGTAACAGGACGGTTTTTTAATGTGGCTTGAGGCTTACCCTTAGGGGCGTTCGAGCACGACCAACTGTGTGGTCTCCCCGAGCTCGGCAGTCTTAACACGGAGTTTAGCAACCGTTTCCTTTGGCTGCATGGCGAGTGCCTTGAGTGCATCTTCCAACGACTGCTGCGGCACGGGGTATGCCAACGCATCATCTGCATAATGGGTCGGGATAACCAACTTAGGTTCCACCTTCTTAATAAGTTTTAGCGCACCGACAGCATCCAGCGTATAGCCGTT
>DATGEW010000018.1:0-11289 GCA_035309745.1 Saccharimonadales bacterium (SeqCode) | reverse complement strand
TTGCTCCAGACGGGTGGAAGGTGAGCTTTGACGGATCGGTTGCTGTCTTGGAATCGCTGGTGCTGCCCCGCATTACAAGCGCAGCTGTTTTGCTCCAGTCATTAATAGTCTGGGTACTAAGTTGTATGTAATTATTGTAGTAGCCTGCCGGGTCGGAGAGACTCGCCTCTGCCCATTCAAGATTTCCTGGCGTCTCCTTGTAATAAGTCAGGGCATGAAAGAAGTCAGCTACCGTCGAGGTTGATTTAGTAAGTACGTCGCCCAGTCTGGTTTGGAAGTGCGCATCCGGCGCGCCGGCCATGACGCGTGCGTTCGCCTCCACACCCGCATCGAACGACTTAAAGGCCTGTACACCGCTGGTGCTGTGGGCGGTAGCGAGCAGTGCCGGGTCGTTATAGCCGGTGTTGAACGGGTTCCAGAAATCCTCGTTTGTGATGCCGCCGCCCTCACCGTAAGCAAAGGTCACGAGCGCCTCGACGTGGGCTTCGGTGACCGTGTCCGTGGTAGGTACGCCCCGTTTGCTGGCAATATCCTTTAACAGTTCAATCATAAATTGTTCCAAAATATAGGGCGGTTGCAGACCGCTATTCCACACGCCAGCCCCGCCGACGTTGACGCTGGTAAACGTTCCGCTGGCCGTGCTTGTGCCGCAGTTCGGCTGGTCCGGCCAATAATATGGGCCGTCGTTCAAAATGTGTTGGATATCGGTGTTGGTGAGTGCATAGGCACCGGGCTGGAGCACAATAAATAGCCCGGCGATAATACATAGTGCGCGTCTGATATTAGTAAACATTTGCCCATTCCTTTACCGCATTCATATCTCCCTTATCTCGCAAATACTGCATAAGGTGGCCGACCTCGTCATGCATCTGTCCCGCTATGCTACTCGCGCAGGCGTCATTGTCGCTACCGCTATAGGCGCAATACGCATGTGCAGCGGTATTATCGTCGGGGATAGTTGGCGCCTTGCTGCCGTCAAAGCTGCCGACAGTGCCGCAGAAGTGTTGGTTGGGATTACCGGAGCTGTTGTCGACCAGCATGATGGCGCTGTCCACGAAACAGTGTAGTAGATCGTTGGTGTTAGGATCCCCATTCGGTGATTTGACAAACTTAAAGGGGTCACCAAGCGCATCAATACGTTTGAAGGTTTGGCCGTTTGCGGTAACGGTACTGTGTAGATAGTCTTCGTTAGCAAGGGGGTCGTATTTACTAACGTTCATATTACCGTAGGCAGTCGTACCCCAGGAGTACGGAGTGGCTGCTTCCTCGGCGGTAGTGGCAGCAAATACGGAATGCGGCGTCAGGATACTGGCGAACGAGTGCACTATACTGGCGGGTAGTGATGTGAGAGCATGCGGCAGATCGGCAAGAGCTGCTGAGATACTCGTTGGTAGGCGCAAGATAATGTTAGCTACTAGTGAGTTAGGGTTGTCCATGGCAAATAAGCGGTCATGTAACGACATACGTTGATTGGCGGCAATTTCGTCGTTAATGGCCTGGTTGGTAAGCGTGGCTACCTGCGCCTTGGTGAGGGGAACATCGCCCATTGACCGCCCAACTTCACCGGAGTTGAGGAACAGTCCAAGCGCGTCGTTATTTAGCAGCTGGACGCTGTCTTCGGTGCCGAATAGTCCGGTCACTGCAAAGTAGCGGATAATTTCAGGTACGACCTCGTGCGCTAGGTATTCCTGAAAAGCGACGTTCGCAGCAATAGTTGCTACCTCGGCAGCACCAAGCGAGCTGGCATCGGCCGCGAGCTGCACCAAACCCCCTAGCGCCTGAATAATGACGCCAGCCTTACTAGTGAGCGCCTTGCAGGCAATTTTGCCGCCGGTTAAGTTCATGCCCTGCTGAATTTTGTCGATCAACTTAGTGGCGCCGTTGGCCAGCGGTAGTGATGCGGAGCTGATGTCGTACAGAAGTGGCGTGCCGTTGGCCCGTGCTTGGGCAACGCCTGCAGGGTTAGTAACAACTTGCCAACCGACTGAGCGTGTAAAAGGTAAATTTGCCTCGCTTGGGGTGCCGTCGGCGTTAGGCGGCGCACCGCGGTTGCCGTTGAACAGTTTAGTAAACGACGAGACCGTCCCAGCAGTCACCTTGCTGTTAAGTATTTGCGACACGACGGCCTTAAAGAGCGCTGCATGACGCATGAGCAGTAGCAGGATCTGCGGGACGCGTGCATTTGCCGCCTCTTGCGTGACCTGCTCTAGGCTGCAGCCGGTTGTTACTACTCCGAGTACGGTGAGCGACCGGCCGGCAGCACCTTCCATAAATGCATTGGTGCCCGCCTCCTCGGCTAAAGCGCCACTATTGGTTTTAGTAAATTCGTCTTCGGCAGCTTTTAGGGCATCATTGAGCGAGCCGGTCTGATTTTTCGTGTCCTGGAATGCTTGTTGGTCTGGACTGTTCGGCTGGCCGCCAGGATTTTGTTCGTTGAGGCTGGCTGCAGCATCCAGAACCTCGATTCTGCTCGCGCCATTCTTAATTTCATCCACGATAGCCTTTTTTATTTCGTCGTCACTGAACGAGTCTTTATTAGGATCCGTCGGGTCGCCGAGACCCCGGAACGAGGCATCAGCGTCAACGGCAATCGTAGGCACATAATTAACCCTTGCATTGGCATTGGCGAGCACCTTATCGGCATTGGTCATGTCTGCATTTTCGAGCGAATCGGTAATATTGTTGCCGCTGGGATCGGTAACGTTGGTCACATTGCCAGCACTATCAATGTTTACCGTGTTACCATCAATCTTCATGGCGTTATTGAGCTTATTGGCATCAAAGCTGTCGATCTCCTGGGTAAGCGGCTCGTCGGGCTTGGCGCGCGCATCCGCCTTGGCCTTCACCTGGTTTTTTAGCTGTCGGGCGATGCTTCGGACAAGTGATTTTTCGCGGTGGTCGTCCTCGGCTCTTTGGATGCGCTCGGCAATTTTACTCACCGCTTTTTCAATGGTGACCACTTCGCTTTGGATGAGTCCGGTAAGTGTAACGAGCGTGGTCACCGTGAGCGCCACGCTAATTATCGTCCCCGCGATTCCTTTTTTGTGCTGGCTGCCAAAGCTGAGCACCTTGGTAAGTTTGTTGGCGACCGCCGCCTCGGGGGCGATGGTCCCCAGCGCTTTATTTACTTTGTCGAGTTTTTCGCCCGCCTTGCCGATACGATCCGACACGCCACCTGCTTTGTTGCCGCCCACAGCGGCAGGCACGTTGGCTTTGCTCCCTGCAGCTTCGGAGGCGCCGAGCGGATGGGCGGTCGTGTCGCCATAGTTGTTGGCAATGTCGTTAAACTCGCGGTCGTAGTGGCTTTGTATATTGGCCGGGTTGGTTTGTCCCCCCTGCTCCAGTTTCTCAAGATCTTGATCGTCTTCTGGAAGTGTTGCCGTGGCCATCGTATGCTACCTTATACTCCTGGATAGAGCTGATTCTTCAAGTCTATTGTACCCTGCGGCTGGTTCATGTCGCCACCCTGCTGCATTTGTTGGATTTGTTGCGGGTTGGTGGTAATGAGGCTGGTCTCGGTCGGACTGGCTACCACCTGGATGTGCACATGGTTTTGTCCGGCAAAGAACAGGCCCTGCCCCACCGGGAATTGGCTGAGGCGCTTGCGCTCCTCGCTGGTAAGCTTGAAAACATCGGCCAGTACATCCACCGCCGACGGCGATTGCTTGAGCAAAAACTGCATGCTGGCGTTGGCCACCACGGCGCGGCCCATGCGCGACCCCATAAAGTCTTCGACATCCTGGGTAATGGTGGTGATGCCCAGATTGTACTTGCGCGCCCGTTTCGCCAAAGAGAACAGGAAGTTGGCCGAGTCTTCATACTTCATGAGCTGCCAGGCTTCGTCAACTACCAAGATGCGCCGCCGACGGTCGGTCTTGGTCTTGTTCCAGATGTAGTTCAGCACGATGTACATAGCCACCGGACGAAGTTCGTCCTCGAGGTCGCGGATATTGAAGACGACCATCGGGTTGTTGATGTCCACGTTGCTTTGCTGGCTAAAAATGCCCGCGAATGTGCCGGTTGTGTATTTACGCAGCCGCTGGGCCAGTTGCGGGCCGGTGCCGCCCATGTGCAGCAGCGTGTCGTACAGGTCGGAGATAGTCGGCGGCAGCCCCTGGTGAGTTAATGGGTCGTTGGTGATGCCGGCCTTGGCGTAGGTCTCGATAAGCGCGGCATCGAGGTCGGATTCTTCCACCGGCGTCAGCGCTGGCGCCATCATGGCGCTGCCGCCCAGCATTTGAGCTTGCGCGCCGCCCATCATCAGGCGCAGCAGGCCGTGCAGCGTAATTAGGTTGCTGCGCAAGGCGTTGTCGGCTTCTTCGGTGTCCACTACTCGCGGCAAATCAAATGGGTTGATGCGTGTAGCCGAGTTCAAACTCAAGCGCACGTATGCGCCGCCAACGGCATCACACATCCGCTCGTATTCGTTTTCCGGGTCGACAATAAAAATTTCGGTGCCCATCATCATGCTGCGTAGCGCCTCAAGCTTGACGGTAAACGATTTACCGGCACCAGACTTAGCAAACACCACCGAATTGCCGTTTTCCAGCGTAAAGCGATCGAAGATCACCAGGCCGGAGTTGTGCATATTTATGCCGTACAAAATGCCGTTGTCCTGGCTTAGGTCGGCGCTGGTAAAGGGAAAACTGGTGCTAATGGCGCCGGTCGACATGTTGCGGCGGATTTGGAGCTGGTCCATAAACTGTGGCACGGTGCTGTTTAAGCCTTGCTCTTGCTGCGACGTCGCCGCCTTGGAGTACACCAGCTGCTGGCCGAGCATCGACTCGACTTTGTGGCTGACGAACTCCAGCTCCTCTTTACCGCTGGCGTAAATGGTAAAGTAAAAACCAAAGCGGAAGAAGCGCTCTTCGCCCACCTGCAACTTATCGCGCATTTCTTCGGCGTCTAAAATGCTGGCTTGCTTGGCCGGGTCGCGGACGCGGCCTTTTTCGGCGTCAATCTGGATGCCGGCCTCCAGCTGGGTTACTTTTTTGCGCAGGTTTTCTAGCACTACCTGGCTTTCGACCGGATAAATAAAGATGGAGATATCCATAACTTCGTCGAGGTTGACCATCGGGCTCATCCAGCCGGTGTAGAGTTGGCGCGGGTAGCCGTACACGTAGTAGGTGCGCGCCAGGCGTGTACCGATGCGGAAATCACCGGGGTTAAACTCGATAGAACTCGGGGCAATAAAGTCGCGCAGCGCGGTAATGCCCTTTCGGAAGGCGGCCGCAACCTCTTGCTGTTCGCGCAGTTGTTGTGCCTGCGCGATGGCCACGGGGTCGAGCTTGGGTCTGCGGGCCATTATTGCAACTCCCTTTGCAGGTGAGCCTGCGGCGCTGCGCCCTGCCCCTTGGTGATGACATCGGCGGTCAGGCTATTGAAATTTTTGAGCTGCTGGCGAGTGGCGGTGTCGGGATTGTAGGTGTCGTAGTACAGCTCGATAAGTTCCTGAGTGTCGAGCGGCAACCCCTGCACGCCGGCCTGCAGCAACCCCTGAAGCACGGATTGTACCCGGTTGCGCAACTCGGTTTTGGCGGCGGTAAGGTCTGCCTCGTTCACCACGACGTGCTGCTCTTTGGTGTTGAACAGCGCCATGAAGCCGGTGAGGAAGTTTTTACTCTGCGTCAGCGCCTTTTGGACATCGACATGCGGGAAATACGGAATAACAATGTAAAACTTTTTGTCCATGATATTGGTTTGCTGAGAAAGCTGGTCGATATAGTCGATGTAGTCTTCCATGAGCATCGCGAGCAGCATATTTTCGTGCTCGGTGCGGATCTTATCGAGCTTTTCGATGTACGCTTGCAGGTCTACCTTTTGCGAGCGGACGAAAATTTGCACCGGGAAGTACAGCGAGTTCAAGAAACCCTGGTAACTGTACTCCACCGCCTCCTGTTCCTGCGGGCTCATAAGGTCGAAGTTGACACTCTTCACCATAACTACCGAGCGGAACGAGCCGTCGTTCATAATAACAATGCCGTCCCGGATTTCGGCAATGAGCAGCGAATTTTGCGTACTGTTGGGATTGGTATGCACCTGAGGCTTGGCGTTTGCCGCCGGACTGCCCGGCGCTGGCGCGACCATACCTTGCGCCCCCGGCACGGCTGTTGCCAGGCCGGTGGGTACACCCTGCCCCACAGCGCTGGCCGCAAACGCCGCTTGGTGGGCGATATCGCTCGGCACGGCGGTTGGGCTATATGCCCCCGCACCTGGGGTAGCGGGCGCCGGGCGGCTATGGACAGCATTCGGGTCAGGCATTACCTGTTGCGGCACAAAGGGCACACCGGGCGGCGCCTGCGTACCTTGTGTTGGTTGGTTGTACGAGTTAGGATCCATGGAGTCTTTGCTTTCCACCCCTGACGATTGACCTTAATGTAATTTAATCACCACTTCATCGGGTGCCGCAGTTCGTTCGGCTTCACGGGCGATCGTTGCTACGTTGAGGTCGTTATTATTGGCTAACTGTAGTATAGCAGCCTGCTGCGCGGGTGTCACCTGGGCGGCGGGAGCTGGCGGTTCCGGTTGCCAGGGCTGCTGCGTAGGAGTCATGGGCATCATCGGAATGCTCGCCGGCATGGGTGCGGGCTGTGGTTGTTTGGGGATAACGGGCGAAGGTTGCGCCGGCATCGCAGGTAGCGGCGTTGGTTGCTGCAGGGGTTGTGCCGACGCTGCCGGAGCTCCTGGAGCTGCACCCGGAACCGGCACCTGGTGCTGCGGCGAGAGCGGCTGGACCGTGTGCAGGTGCCCGTAATATGCCGTCGTGGGCGACTGCCGCTTGCGCTCGTCAAGCTCGTGCACCAGCTCAGCTTCGGCCGGCGTTTCGGTGGCTGGCGGATTTGGTACCTCTGTTTCGGACATACCCGGCGTGACTACCTGCGTGTTAAAGGTGACTTGGCTGCTCGGAATGGTGGTCGCTTGCGCCGGCTGGTTCAAGAACCAGTAGTTGTTCACCGGTGCCTGCGCAGCTCCCGTTGGCGCTGGTGCCGGGGGCGTTGGCGGCTCCGGCTGCGCGAGGGTTGCGACAATTTTCTGGCGATGGGCCTGCGCCGAAGCGTTAATCATGCTATCGAGCTGTGCTGCCGCCGGATTGTTGCGTTCGTCGAGCATGTCGTCTGCGGGCCGGATATCGGCCGGATCTACCTGCCGCGGAAGCGTCAGCGGTCCCAGCAGCCGGTCGGAGCTGGGCTCGCTCATCACCAGGCCCGGCTCACTGTATATATTAAGATTAGCGTTTTTTACAACCCAGCCACGGCTATCAATGGTGTCGGCCAGCGCGCGCAAGCGGCTGCGCACCTCTGTTTCCGAAAGGCCGTTCGTGTAGTCGGTCTGGATTTGTTTGGGGGCTGTAACGCTTACCAGTTCTTTTACGCCGCTTTGATCCCAAATACGCCGCCGCGGTTTCAGAAAAAAGCGGATTTTAGCCAAGGCCCATACCTCGGTCGGCTGGTCCCTGCCCCACGGAAAGGCGAAGAAAGCGGTTATGAGCGCAACCGGCAAGAATAGGACAGTCAGAAAGCCGGCGTGATGCGTGGAAACAAAGTAACAAAGGTAGAGGCATACCGCAGCAATGCCGGCATAAATAAACTGCCGGAGCGTCAGCGGCCCAAGGATCTTGTCTTCCGCCTCAACATCCTGAATGACCTTGTAGGTAGCCATCGCTCTTAGTATGAAGTATCGTGCCCGCGGCCGCAAGCATGCAGGTTGGATCGTGGTTGCGGCTTGTGCTAATCTATGGTAAAGATCGTACCCTGAGGAGACGAGATGACCGACGCTGTTTTTAGCCCCGAATTTCAATCGCAGGTTACTGCCCGTCGCCAGCAGCTAGAGCGGGAAGCGGCGCTTGCTACGCTCACTGCACAACAGAGTCGTATAGTTTACGCTACCATCCAGGCGCAGAAGGAAACCGCAGACCGATCAACCGTGGTAATGCCACAGCGATGGCCTTCAAGCGTAGCAAAACTATACGATAGCATCCAGGCAGCGCGCCGCACTTTTTTGGCAGATATGAACATACTTGCCGGCCTACTACATGAGCGGCGCGTACCTTATTCGTTAGAAGTATCGCAGATGGGTGGTGCCGCTGTCGGCTGGAGCATCGGCCGCGAGGCAGCGCAGGGTCCTAAACAGAATGACGGCAGCTATGCTGGTGGCGTCGAGGAGCTTTTTTTAACAGGAACCGGGCAACTGGTGCGCCTGCGGCACCGAAAATATGAGATTGGTGAAGCTGAGGCTCGGGCCCCCTTCCATGCAATTCCTGTCGCCTCGCTTATGCTCGACAGCACCCACATTCTGACACCGGAGCGATTTGACTATCCGCTTGGCCAGGCGCAACGCATGGCAGCAGACGTCGTTATTCGTTATCAGTTTGCGTAGGTAGATTTTAAATATCGTAGGCACGATCGGTTGTCGGGTTGGGAGTTGCCTCCGTAGCCTGGCCGTATCCAATAACTCGAGCGGGGTCGCCCTTTACATGGATGGCGCGGCGGCCGTCGCTTGTGCGGTCGCCCAGATCGAAGCGGCGTTCCCTGCGGGCTTGTTCGATGACCGGTTTTGCTTCGCTTGTTGCACCAGACGCCACAATACGCTCTCCGGTTACGCCCGGGGCGACCGCAACAGGCGGGGCGCCGCCCTCCGCCGTCGGTATGGCTGAACTGCCGTATGACGGGATTTCGGACGCGGCATTTTCAAAGTTTTGGTAAATCTTAGACAGCGTATCGAGGTCCTTTTGTCGTTTGGCCGCGTTAACTACTAACCCACCGCTTGCATCGCGCTCCTGGTAGTTGGAATCGTTAGCGAGCTGGCTTTCAAGGTGCTCCTGCCAGCCTTGCATAATGCGGAATCCGCGGTCGCGGCCGCCCATCATGAGGTGTGGCTGGCGTGTCTTGGAAATCTCATTGTTCATTTGCTCGAATTGTTCACGGTTACTGACGGCGCTCTTACTGTCGAAGTCCACACCGATACTGCGGCCACTAGCATCTCTACGCACTACGCCCTTGCTGTACCATTCGTCCAGGAATGGGCCCTTGTTGGGGTAGTCTGCCGGTGGTTGAATGTGCGCATCAAGATCGTTTTGACTAAGGTTCTTCTGGGCAACCACTTTATCGAGGGCGAAGCGACGCGCCTCAAGGTCGGTATCGTCCTGCGCCTTTTGTAGGGTGTAGCGGAAGGCCTGACCCAAACCGGCGCGCGTAGCACCGTAATTTCGCTGGCCTTCGGCATATTGGCCAGCACTAATTTCTTTACCCTTGCTCGTGAAGTAGCGGCGATGGCCGGTATCGTTGACGAAGCGATGCGAACCGAAATTTGCGGTGTCGGATGCGTCTTCATTAATTCTGCTACGGTCGTAATACGTTTCGCCCTGGTCTACGCTATAGCCAGCTGCGGCGTAGATCGGAGTATCGTCTCCGTGACCAGTGAGCGTGTCCTGAGCCTCTGCAGCCGCCTTGTTGTAGCGCGCCATACGTTCGCTAACGTTAAGGCCCAGTCTTCGTGCTACGGCCGCGCGGGCTCTACGGCGTAAGGGGGCCCGTTCCCCATTTTTCCCCACATCGTCACCCGCTTTAATAATGGCATGCTGGCTACGAGTAAATGCTTCTGCCAAGTCACGTTTTGATCTGTTACGCCAGCTCATTGGGTCGTTCGGATTACCGAGAATACCTTCGTGAGCCTTCTTGCCGTAGCCCGCAAGCGTGTCGTGAACCTTGCCAATAATGCCGCCGGCCAACCGGAAGGCGAATGGGATTAGCGCGAGTGGCAGGAATTGTACGAAGAAAGCAACGATGATAGCAAAGAAGTTAGTGCCAGCGCCAATCGTTATCTGGAATAGCGCCGGACAGCGCTGCACAGAAGCCGTCGATTGGTTACACAGCCCGTTCCCTTGCTGAATCATGACCGTCATGAGGTCGGAAATGGCGAACACGAACATTACAATGGGGTAAACCAGCAGCGCACGGAATAGCCATTCCCACCATTTTCTAAAGTACTGCTCGGTGTTGGGCAAACAGTACAGCGCGAACGCTACCGGGCTCACAATAATAAGCGTAAGAATAAGCGCCTTGAGCAAAATAATCGTGATAAACGCGCCCAAAAGCGCAAGCAATGCCGGCAAAATTACAAACAGGAATAAGTAAATTGCTCCTTGTGTAACTATTCCACTGGCCATTGCCGAGGTGAAGAAGGCATAAATAAGGCCGGCAGCAGCAACCGCACCCACCGCTATGCCCGCCGCCTGAATGCCATTTGGCGTAAAGGTGAATTCGGCGCTCGCCCTTACCGGTGAGATCAGGAGGTTGCCTACCCCGGCGCCTATGATGTTTGCAATGTCCACCGCAAACGCCACGATATATATAGATAGGTTAATGAGTATCGTGGCCATTAAGATACGGGGCAGTACCTTGCGAACCGTATAAGCCTCCAACAGGCCGCCTCCGACCGACTGGCCAATTACCACCACAAGGAGGGCGATAACCAGGAAAATATCGCCGTAAATGCGGAAGGCAGACCAAATTTTATAGTCGCTGTCGGTAGCATTGAGTCCCACTAAATTATTCTGGAGCAGTGGCTGAATAATGTTGTTCAGCATAAAGTCGGCCAGATGCGTCATGCCGTCAAATATGGGACACAGCGCCCAAGTGAGCGGATCGCCATTCTTTTCGCAGGGTGGGGCTTCATCTGCTCCGCCGATCGAGCCCGCAATTGCCGCCGCCTGTGCACCGGTAAGCGTAATAGTGGCGCTGCCCGGCGCGTCAATCGGCTTGGATACGTTGTTGGCGCAATACTGTGTATTGGTAACGCAGATATTATAGGTGCCCGGCGCTACATTAGAGAACGCCGCGGTGGCGGAGAATTCCGTATTACCACCATTGTAGGGGGTCCATCCGCCAGTGGTAGTGTTTTGTTGACCGGTGCCGTCCGTTTTGGTGAGGGTGAGCGGGAGATTGCTCACAAGCTGCTCCGAAGTGCCCGTTCCTCCGCTCGCAAGGTTGATAATCACGGTGACGTTCATGGTGCTGGTGGATTGCACGAAACCAAACGCATAAGAGTTCAGCGAGCCGTTTCCCACTTTAAAGTTGGGGCAAAGGTCGTCTCTTTGAACGACGTTGCCCGAGCCACAATCCGAAGAGCTATAGTCACCCGGTGCGGCGTTCCCACAGTCGAAGACGCTGCTTGGGTCTACGCAGAGGGTATAGTCACCTGCCGCTAAACCAGTAGTGGTGCTGTATTCAGTATCGTTGCCGGTACCTACCTGAGCCTTGGTGGCGGGAACGATAACGATAGTGCCGTTGG